>SFNZ01000106.1 GCA_004552615.1 Bacteroidales bacterium
ATCCCTCACAAAGGAATGGAACTGTTGATTGACAGGAACCCGGATACCCGGAGGGTGCATGATCCGGAAACAATGAAGAAGGGGAAATATGACATTGCATATAAGCAGATTGAATCTCTTTTGGAAGGAGAGAATGACTGCATTGCAAATATGTCCAACATCGCCTCTGTCCTTCACTGCACATTCGGTTTCTGGTGGACGGGCTTCTACATTGTCAAAGGTGACAAGCTGGTACTCGGACCGTTTCAGGGACCGGTTGCCTGCAGCCGGATTTCGTTCGGCAGGGGAGTGTGCGGTACGGCCTGGCAACGCAAGGGAACCATCATTGTCCCTGATGTCGAGAAATTTCCAGGCCATATTGCATGCAGCAGTCTGTCCCGCAGCGAAATAGTCGTCCCGATATTCCGTGATGAAGAGGTGATTGCAGTCCTGGACATTGACAGCAGGGACCTGGGGGCGTTTGACGAAATTGACCGCGATGGCCTCGAGACAATAACTAAATTGATTCTTTGAAGAGGTGTCTCTTCCGCCCGAGATTGAAACGCTGCGTGTCAGGGAGGCCTTTGCGGCCGCAGCCCTCACGCATCAGGTCCTTGAGACGGTCGAGATGCCCGATATAGACCTGCCTCGGAGTGCATTCCTCGTCGTGACAAATCGAAGCGGCCATACCAACGACCTCGCCGAGCATTGAAGTCGTCCTCATGACACGTACGGTGCCGAGAGCCACATGAGTCACGCTGATATCCCTGCCCGCCATGAACAGATTCTGTATGTTTCTCGAATACAGGCATCGGTAAGGCACAGGGTAGATGTCGATGGGCTCCTGGACGCAGACGGCCTTGAATTCCTCTCCCGGGAAAAATGCCGAGTTCTTCGGGTCAGGATAATGCAGGTCAATCGACCAGGATGTCGCTGCGGTAGCGTCGTCATAAGGCACGTTACCGAGTATGTCGTTCTGGCTCAGCACAATGTCTCCCAAAAGACGCCGAGATTCCCGCTTGCCTGCGATGTAGGCCACCCAGGCCAGTCTTGCCGTAGCGAACTCCTCTTTCACCGATGAAAAATTCTTCAGCCATGACCAGTTCGAATACACAACGAGCAGACCATGGTCACGGACTCTTTCGGCCTCTGCTATCTGGTCCCGGTTCATGCCGGTCTCCCAGGTCCATTCCCCTTTGCGAACCTTCTGCGCGCTGCTGTCAGTGAACACCTTGCCGTATTCGAATACCGGAAAACCGGATTCCTCCCCGCAGTCCTCCGAGTACCATTGTACAGAAGCACCCATCACCTGGCTGTCTGCTACATCCACTGCTCCCGGCTCGCCGGTCTGTTCCCTGGATTCGCGGCCTGTCATGAAATCCGCCCCTGCAAGTGCCCCCACATTGCCGTCCCCGGTGCAGTCGGCGAAAAGAGGAGCCTTGAACCGAAGCTGCTCCCCCGTCCTGATATTCTTGGCAGTCAATGACTTAATGCGTTTTCCGTCCATGTCGGCCCTGATTATCCTGAACTCCCTGAAAAGCGTTATCCCCGGCTCTGAGGCTATGAGACTGTCCTTTTTCCAGTCTTCATAATTGCCGGCAGGCATTGCATTGCCCTTCTTCGTATGTCCGAATTCCTTCACGATGTTCCCGAGCTCCGGATATGGTCCGCAATTGATCACGCCGCCGAGATGTACCCGGATTTCCGAACTGTTGTTGCCTCCTAGAACCGGCCTGTCGTGAACGAGGGCGACTTTCAGGCCGAGTCTTGCCGCGCTGACAGCTGCGCATATACCCGCAGTACCGCCTCCGGCTACCACGAAATCGAAATCACCTGCGTTCCTCGTCCGCCTGCATTCCCGTAACAGCTTTTTCCTCATCATCCCGCATGAGCCGGCCGTGTCAGGCAGGCTGTCAGGAACTTCCTTGCTGAAGAGAATCGCGTCGCAACGCCCGTCGAAACCGCTTCCGTCGACAAGGGCCAGCCTGATATCCCGGTGATTGACCTCTATTTCCCCGGCATGCTGCCATTCCCATTCCGTTCCGGTGTTTCCGAGCGCAGTCCCGAGTTCATTCCCGTCCACGGATATCCTGAAACAACCGGGCCCCTCTCCGTCGTGCCACGGAGAGGTCCAGTTGTATGTTCTTGCGTAAACCTGCCATTTCCCCTTCGACGGAAGCCTGACACTTGTGACAGCATCCTCCACGGGCACTCCCATTCCGTGTGCAATGAGGTATGGCGAGCCCATCTGGTCCATGAACTGCTGGTCAATCTTCCAGCCGCCTGTTTCCGCGAACGATTCCGCTTCCACAAGAACCTGTTTCCGGCATTCGCATATAGCTGCCGCAAGAAGAATGAAAATGACAAATTTTCTCATCAATGACAATTTTTACGAAATATAACTAATCTTTTACACATCTGACAGACTGTCCTGCAGTTTTCTTCGCTGCACCGCGTCCGGATCCGTCATTGTTGTGCTGGAGCATCCTGCGGAATGGAGATGGATTGAATCTCGTTGGGGTTGATGCCGTCGAGCTGGCCGGAGATTCCGTCTATCAGAACGAGTGGGCGGAATTGTTTTAATTGGCCAAAATGTAGCTACATGTGGCAAATAACTGCTTTGATATTGCAAAAAAGCGAACTTTGTTCTAAATTTGATGACATTTTGGAATAAAATAAAACGAATATGCAGTATTTCATCAAGACATTCGAGAACACTGTCAAGAGATGCTGGGACAAGCCGGCACTTGACGAATTCCGTTCATCCAGCATCACTTACGGCCAGCTTGCGGCTGACATCGAGAATATACAGCTCACACTCAAGGCTGCCGGCCTCAATCCGGGCGACAAGATTGCCATCAATGCGAGGAGCTCTGCAAATTGGGCCAAGACATTCATGGCATCCGTCTCAGGTGGATATGTCGCAGTCGAGCTGTTCAACGGCTTCACCGCCCATGATACCCAGGCTCTCGTGAACCATTCAGACAGCCATATTCTCTTCACGGAGAAACTGATTTTCAGGGACATGGACTTTGAGCAGATGCCCCAGCTCCTCGGTGTGATCGACCTCAAGAGCGGTGAACTCCTTGCATCGAGAGACGGTTTCGAGGATGTCTATGCATCCCGTGACACCAGGTTCGCCGAGGCTCATCCGGACGGATTGAAACCCGAAGACGTGAATTATCCGGACCGTTCCATGGACGAGCTCTGCGGCATAATGTACACCTCTGGTTCTACCGGATTCCCGAAGGGTGTCATGCTGACAGTCAGGAACTTCAGTGCGAACGTGGATCTCATTCCTTCACATTTCCCATACCGGGAAGGGGAGAATTACGTGAGCGTCCTGCCTTATGCACATATTTTCGGACTGACCTACGACATGGTCACTCCTCTCTGCACCGGAATGCATCTCGTCGTGCTTTATGTACCGCCGGTTCCGGCCAATCTCAAGCCTGCCCTGCGCGAATTCCGCCCGAAGGTATTCTTCGCTGTCCCCCTGATTCTCAGGAAGATGATTGATGAGTCGATAGGGGAGTTCATAAACAGCAAGACCGGCAAGGCCAAGCTCGCCGCATACGAGAGCAATCCTGATTTCTGCGAGGCTCTCAAGACCATCTTCATCTCTGCCATGGGAGGCAATATCGAAGTTTTCGTCACCGGAGGTGCTGCAATTCCGGACCAGATAGAACAGCTTCTTGCAGTCAAGCTCGCAACTCCTTTCGTCACCGGCTACGGCATGACGGAATGTGCCCCTACGATTTCTCTCGGCCATGTCGGCGCATACAAGCTGAAATCTGTCGGAGAGGTTGTCACTGAGCACATTGAGGTGAAGATAGATTCCAAATATCCGACCAAGATTGCGGGAGAGGTGCTCGTGAAGGGCGACAGCGTATCCATCGAGACCCAGCGCACCATTTTACAGCAATTCGCAAAGGACAACGATCTTCATGTGGTTGGCGAGTATATCGACGACGGATGGAGTGGGACTACGTTTGAAAGACCGAATTTCAAGCGAATGATGGCAGATGTGGATGCAGGACGAGTAAACTGCATTGTCACAAAAGACCTCAGCCGCTTCGGTCGTGACTATCTGACCGTAGGCCAGTACACCGACATCATCTTCCCTAGCTACGATGTGCGGTTTATTGCCGTCAACGACGGCGTGGACAGCCAGCGCGGGGACGGAGAGGGCTTTGCCGCGATCCGCAACCTGTTCAACGAGTGGTATCCAAGAGACACCTCCAAGAAAGTCCGCACCAGTCTGCGTCAGCGCGGTACCAGCGGCAAGCATCTGGGCAAACCGCCCTATGGCTACCGCTGTGACCCAAATGACAAGGACAAATGGATTCTGGATGAGGATGCCGCCCCGATTGTCAAGCGCATCTTTGACCTCTGCATTGACGGCAAAGGCCCGGAGCAGATTTCGCGGATTCTTGAAAGGGATCAGGTTCTCACGACCAAGGCGCTGTATGCCAGCCGTAAGGGAAAGCCGCTGCCCAAGAACCCGTATGGCTGGAGCGATCAATCCATCGTAGGGATTCTGGAACGGCAGGAATACACCGGATGCACCTGCAATTTCAAGACCTACTCCAAGTCCTA
>SFNZ01000107.1 GCA_004552615.1 Bacteroidales bacterium
TGAGACGATGCCCTTACATAATTTTGCATTTGTAGCACCAAATCCTTGTTGATTCCAATAGGACTTCATTAAAGCATATGCCAATTCCTTATCAGTTATTTGGGTTCCTTGCTTTCCAATCCTACTGAACAACAAATCCAAATCCTCACGAGTATCAATTATTATAGCAGGTATCGAATATTGGTTTGGGCCAGTATCCTTTAGAATTGAAACTGCAGAAAGAATCGTCTTAAATTTCTCTTCATCAAGAGTTTGAACCTTTGCCAAATATCTTTCTCCCCATTTTGGAGCGGTTTCAGATAATTTTTTGCACTTTTCCTTTATAGCATCAGATCCTTCTGAGGTCAGAAAAAACTCAAGAGGAACTGGAAGAACGTTTTCTCCAGCAGGTCCGAAATTCAGTATGTTCCATGAGCTTTTTTGAGAGCCCGGGGTCTCTCCAGCTTTTCTTATTGAACCATTTCTAATCTCAGCCTCATAAACACTCCCATCCAACTTGTACCCCCAAGGATGCGCTCTACTTGTGACACGAATAGCATACTTGCGATCTTTAAGTGTTTCTGCATTCAAGTCAATCCAAACAACACAATCTGATTTATCACTTACCTCTGAAAAGGCAGAAATAATGGCACTGACACGCTGTTGTCCATCTATAATCTCCCCTTTAGGAGCATCCTGGGATATATCTTGCGACAATACTATCAGAGTCCCGATAGGGAAATTACGGAATAATGAGTCCCACAATAGTTCTATCTGATGTGGTTTCCACACAGAACCTCGCTGAAGTTGCGGGATTGACAGAAGACTCTTATCCGACTCTTTCAGATTACATTTACCTATCTCAAATACATTATACGAAACCACTCTATTCATATACTTACTATGGTTTAAATGTTCACAAAAAATACAAATCCTGCATCCGTCAGCCAGTTCTCCAAACCCCGACTATCATCGATAGATGTTGTATTGATAAAACTGTCTCGATTCATAGACTTTCGCCTATAGTATTTTCATCGCGATTGCCGCGCAGGCCTCTGCGTCAGCGAGGGCATGGTGGTGGTCCTGGAGGTCGTAGCCGCAGGCGGCAGCGACGGTGGGGAGACGGTGGTTGGGCAGGAGGCGGCCGAAATGGCTGCGGGAGGCGGCAAGGGTGTCGTGGAACTCGTAGTCCGGGTAGTCCATACGATATACCTGGAAAGCGGCTTTGAGACAACCCTCGTCGAAACCGGAGTTGTGCGCCACGAGCGGCAGCCCCTCTATGAGCGGCTCGACTTTCTCCCACACACATGGAAACACCGGAGCATCCTCGGTGTCATCAGGACCCAGCCCGTGGACCTGCTGGCAGAACCACTGGTAATATTCCGGTTCCGGATGTATCAGGCTGTAGAATGAATCGACTATCTGCCCGTCACGTACAATGACCACTCCCACGGAGCATACGCTGGACGGCTCCTCATTGGCTGTCTCGAAGTCAATCGCTGCAAAATTTTTCATTTCCTGCTGTAGATTTTCACCATTCCCGATGCTATGCCGGCAATCTCGTCGCGCAGGCTTTCCGGCGCGAGGACCTCGACATCTTTCCCGTGAGAGAGTATCTCCTGGATAAAGTCCAATGTAGGGGATATGAAATATGAGAAGACCGGATATCCGTCCACCGGCTCCAACTCCTTCTGGCTGTGATGGACAGGAAGGGTACGGAAATAATTGGCCTGGTACGGGTCGACCTTGATGGTCACTTCCACAGGTTCATAGCCTATGATTATCCCGAAATATCCGCTGAAGTAACTCTCCGCGTCGAAATCCTCCGGAATCTCGTAAGGCTCATCCAGTTCTTCCATGTCCACGAACCGGTCGAGGGCATATACTCGCATCCCCCTATTGCTGTTTCCGAGCATGTACCATCTCTTCCGGAAATACTTCACGCAGTATGCCCGGACCGGGAAACTGCTTGCTTCCTGATTGTAGAAACTCTTGTAAGTCAAGCTGATAGTACGGCCTGCCCGCATTGCGCTGATGACCTCCGTCAGGAATTTCTCACCGGACGGGGCCTTCTCGACCAGAATGCGGTTCTTCATGTCGGCATTTTCCTGCAGGACATTGTTGAGACAGAGGGTGTGGAGCATCCACTTGGCCGTACTGTCCCCGTCCATGTCAGAAGCTGACAGGTAAAATCCCAATGACCTGTCGTTCTTGATCTCGATTCCGAAGATGTCGAAGATGGCATCCCTGTGGTTGAAGAATGTCCTTTCTGAAAGAGGGCTCCGTGTTTCGTTCAGAGGGCTCTTCTGCCATTCTTTGCTTATATCCTTGAGAGAGATGTAGCCTCTCCTGCTGATGAGGTCAATCAGCCAGATGTACCGTTTGAAGAAATTCTTTGCCATGCTGATATTTGTTTATTCAAGTTTCGCAAGTCGCAAATTGCTGCAAATTGCTGCGAATGCTGCGAATATAGCGATTTATACTGAAAAAATATGGCAGTTAGAAGCCGATTTTCCTGGTTGCAGCACTGCGGCCCATCCGTTCCTCGCCGCAAAGGCGGTCAATCGCGTCGAAATCCGGGGCGGTACCTTCCAGCACCTCCTGCATCGTGGCCTTGCGGACGATATTGTCAATCTCACCTCTGCTGAAATCGTAAGCCTCGGAAAGACGTACCGCATCTCCTCCGCTCAACGACGGAAGCTTGTCCATCCATATATGGCTCCTGGCTTCGACAGACGGCTTCTCGAGCTTGATCTTGAAGAGGAAACGGCGTTCGAAAGCCGAATCGAGATTGGTCGCAAGATTGGTCGTAGCAACGAGTATTCCGTCGAGTTTCTCCATCTCCTCGAGCAGGATGTTCTGGATGGTGTTCTCAGTCTGGTCCACGCTGGATCCCCTGCTGATGTCCTTCCTTTTGGAGAAAAGGCCGTCGGCTTCGTTGAACAGCAATATCGGCTTGATCTTGCTGCGCTTGCACTGGTTGCGGTAACGGGTGAAAATCTCTTTCACGATCTTCTCGCTCTCACCGTACCACATGCTCTTCGACGCGCTCAGGTCCACGTGGACGATGTCCCTTCCGGTTTCCCTCGCCCATTGCATCACGGACTCGGTCTTGCCTGTTCCGGGAGCCCCGTAAAGCAGAACGGCAATGCCCTTGGAGAGGCCTTTCGCACTGAGCCGGTCAACGAGGCGCTCATAATTCTCCTGCTGGAGCGAATCTCCAACCATGGAGAGCTGGCGCTCCTGGCTCTCAGAGAAATACAATTGTTTCCTGACAATATCACCGCAATGGATCAGGTTCTTCGAATCGACCTTCTCCATAAATATCGCGGCGTCCTCCTCGAAATAGAGTTCCTTGCCCTTGTCCGTCAGTACCAATGTCGTATATTCCCCGAATATCGAACTCTCGCTGCGCATCTCCACCAGGTCCAAACGCTGGAGTTCATGCTTTTCGTCCTTGAACTCATTGAGTTTGAAGACACTCTTGTTTATCGGGAACAGGATCCTGAGCTCCCTCGACAGGTTGATTCCGCCCGGACAGGCTTCGCATACGAGATAGAAGAGTACCCTGTCCTCCACGCCCGGAATGACGTCAGCTGTCTTCCGGATGCAGGAAAGGTGCGAATTGCTTGCCTCCAGCTTGGTCAGGCATCTTGTCAGCTTCAATATGCTCAGTTCCTCGTCGGAATCATACTTGGAAGAATCGTGGAAGAACGCACGGACCTTCTTGGCAAAGCTGTACCGGTTCCTGCAGTCGAACCTCTCGCCGAACGACACGTAGTCATTTTCGAGAAGAATCTTCTGCCCTTTCTCGGAAAGCGTCATCTCGCTGCGGTCGTCGTTGACCTCAACCAGAGATGTGCCGATCAGCGGGCTCGACCCGTCCAGAAGCTTGCGGCGCTGCGAGAAACGGGCACCGAAAGACTCATACATATCATTGAAAGTGGAGTCGATATTGGAATTGTGTCCGTTGTAGAAGTCATAGCACACTTCGTAGAAAAGCACCCTGTCCGACATCTCCGGCAATTCCTCTTTGGCCCGGCAGACGAAAGTCATGTCAGCATTGGTGGTCTCCAGGTCGGAGGCCAGCTGCATAAGACCGAGAAATGACACGTCGTCATCCTGCACGGCTCCGTCAACCAGCCTGCAGAAATCGTAACGGTCGAATTCCGGCTTCGTGATTTTCAGATCTGACAGGGACGGGAGACGGTTATCGAGCAATCCGTTCAATATAAGTGACGGCACACGGAAACTTTGCGACGAGATATCGCATTCATTGCTGTTCCAGATGGAAATCATCCCCCTGGCAAGAAGGCTGCGGACCGCAGGGATATATTCCATTATATCCAGATGCGCGCAATCGAAATACCGCGCCATGTCTTCCAGGTCGCAAGGGCGGCCTCCGCAAGATTTGTCAAATATCGCTGTGAATACTATCGCCTCATCCCGTCCTTCAAGACTGAGCCTCTGGGAAAGGGCAGCCAAATCCGCTGTAATCTCCTTTCCTCCAAGTCGTTGAAGCTTGCTCTCGCGCAGTTTGGATGCGCAGGCCTTGATAAGTTGAATGATTGTTCGTGCCACCATATTATTTCAATTTATTGGCACAAAGCTACGATATCTCAATGCAGAAATGTGGCAGCTTAGAATTCACACTGAATGTCCAGAATTGGAACAACCTGACGAAAAATGTGTAAATTTGCGATTTGGGACAGAAAACGGAAACCTGATGACAAAAAAACGTAAAATAATAACAGTTTTTGCTGCCGTTGCCGCAGGGGTTGCAGCCGTCGGATGCGGTTTTGACAAATACCCTCCAAAGACGGACGACGCGGCAAAGGAGTATGTCAAACCCAAGGGATCAATACCTACCCAGGAGGAGAAAGACATTGTCAATGCTGCCAGGGCAGAATACGAACAGGCCGTGAAAGCGGCAGAATAAGAAACCTTAAAAAAACCTATTGTCATGATCAAACGAATTTTAACCATCATTGCCGCAACAGCGGCGGCAATTTCCTCCGTATCGTGCTCGGAGGACGCAAAGCCTACCGTGGAATTCGGGAAGAGCCTCTACACCATTTATTCCCATGGTGAAGCGGACGTGAAGATATATCTGAGCGAACCGGCACCGGCGACATTGTCAGTACCGTTAATCCTTGCAGGAAATGCCGAAGAAGGCACGGACTACACGATATCCTCTAAAACGGTCAGCATCGCTGCCGGCGAGACGGAAGGAACAGTAACTGTCTCAGACATCAGCCTAAGCGAAGAAAAACAGATAAGCCTGTCATTCACAGCCCCTTCCGGATATATAGCAGGGGTCAGGAACGTGGCGGTCGTGGCTCCTGACGCCCAGGAAGCTTTAGTTTACTCGTTCCAGTACCAGAAGGCCGACGTACTAGAGGGTTATGTAGCCAGGATCAATATAACAGGAGCCGTTTCAGGCAGGGATGTCGTGACTTCCGAGGACATTGCCATACCGATATCAGTCAGCGGCGAAGGTTCAGGCGACATCGTGTTCATGCCGGAATCCAAAACTCAGCCTTTGGTATCACCTTGCGCCATACTGCCTGCAGGAGAGACCTCCGCAACCATCAGGTTCAAGGCAACCGACGGCTTCTCCGGAAGTTCAGCCGTTCTCCTGTCAGTGGACACCGACCAGGCCCCGAGGTTCATCCCGGGTGACAACGAGGGCATGATTCTGAATATCAAGGGCTTGCAGACTCCGGGCAAACTCATCGGCACATGGGCATTCAAGGAGATTTATGACCTGGAGGAAATGGAACTGTGGTTCCTGGAAATGGAGGACGACCCGGACCTGCTTCCGACGCACAATGACGGTTTCACCCTCACATTCGCGAAGGAATCCGACGGCAGCATTTCCGTAACTCCTTCAGGATCGGGCGATTTCAACAATTTCTTCCGCAAGGCAACCGTTACTCTCACCTCACCTGTCAACATGACGGCAGGAGGATATCTCCTCGGGGATTATTCAACCAGCGAAAGCAACATGTTCATGGCAGAGGCCGGAATACCGGAGCAGATCAACACTTATTACAAACTATCGTCTGCAAACAGGGCATTCAGTTCCTCTTCGGAGGCCATCGGCCCGGCAACAGTGGTCTTCGCTCTCCTCGAAGACGGCCTCCACGTGGAATTCCGCGACTATGAGCAGCCTCCTTTCGGGGAAATGTGGTGGGACGGAACCAAATTCGACCCGGATATGTTCGGGTTCGCCTCCCTCTTCGTTAAGAAATAGCTGTCATACGGAATCTGCACAAGATTCTTGAGGTCATCGGATGACTGGCCCTTGAAATTGGTGAACTTCTTCTCCAAACGGGCAGTGATAGTGTTGTGGTCAGAGCCTATCAGCACGTCAGGTGAAGACACTTCACTGATTCTTGCAGAAGTGATGGCTTTGGTCCAGTCTCCCTTGAACTCGTCACT
>SFNZ01000108.1 GCA_004552615.1 Bacteroidales bacterium
CGGCCAGATTCTCGAAATCCACGTCAATATCAGGCATGCTGATACGGTCCGGATTCAGGAAACGCTCGAACAGCAACTGGTACTTGATAGGGTCCAGATTGGTGATTTTCAGGCAGAAAGCCACTACGGAACCGGCAGCGGAACCACGTCCGGGACCTACCATGTAGCCTTCGGCCCTTGATGCGGCGATATAGTCCTGCACGATGAGGAAATAGTCCGGGAATCCCATTCGGCAGATGGTCTTGAGCTCGAAATCAATGCGCTCAGCCTGTTCCTCCGTAAGAACCTCCCCGTATCTCCAGTGAGCTCCCTGATATGTCAGGTGGCACAGATATGCCACCGAGCGGCAGAATTCCTCGCCCCTTTCGTTTCCGTTCTTGTCCGTGCGTCCGCAGTCGATTACATCCTTGTATTTCTCGAGCTGCGCGTCAATGTCGGCGAGGAAGTCAGGGTCAATGTCGAATTTAGGAAGCACGTGTCCGCGGTCGATGGAGAAACTCTCCACCTTGTCGCAGATTTCAAGCGTGTTGGCTATCACTTCCGGATGGTCCGGGAAAAGGGATGCCATCTCCTCCTCGCTCTTGAGATATTCCTGCTGGGTGTATCTGAGCCTGTCAGGGTCGTCTATGTAAGAGTTGGTAGTCAGGCAGATAAGCCTGTCGTGAACAGGTCCGTCCTCCTTGCGCACGAAATGCACGTCATTCGTCGCTATGACTTTCACACCGTGTTTGGCGGCCAGGTCGAAAAGCACATCGTCATATTCCTTCTCCCTCTCGTACACTTCAAGTGACTGCCCAGGGACTTCTGTCTTGTGCAGCATCACTTCCAGGTAATAGTCATCCTTGAAGAGGCTCTTGTGCCACTCGATGGCCCTCTCGGCCCCCTCAATGTCTCCAGCGAGAATGAGTCTCGGTATTTCTCCAGCCATGCAGGCCGATGAACAGATGAGATTCTCGTGATACTGCTCCAAAACTTCATGGGAAACCCTCGGACGGTAGTACATTCCCTCCAGATGCGCCGTGGACACGATTTTCATCAGGTTCTTGTATCCGGCGTAGTTCTTGGCGAGTAGAATAAGATGGTAATAACCTCCGTGCTCCTTGTCCTTGAGTTTGTGGTCGTATTTGGAAACATATATCTCACAGCCGATTATGGGCTTCACAGAGGGGTGCTTCGCAGCGAATTTGAAGAACTCCTTGACACCGTACATATTGCCGTGGTCAGTGATTGCGAGACCCGGCATGCCGAGTTCTTCAGCCCGCTTGAACAGGTTTGCGATAGACGCCTGGCCATCCAGGATTGAATACTGGGTATGTACGTGTAGGTGGACGAAGGACATAATCTCTGCTGTTGTTCACAATGAAAAACAAAGATAGTGTCTTTGGCCCGAATTCTCAAAAATAGTTTTCCACATCGAGGCTCATGGCCTGAGCACGAATCGCTCGCTGGCACGGGTGGAGTCACCGGCATAGAAATCCACGATGACTTTGCGGCCGCTGACAGTCATCTTGTATGAACCGGCTGATACTGAATGGATATATCTCCTGAGTCCCGGACGGTATTCTTCGAACAGGGCACTCTCGTCCTTCACCGGAGATCCGTCAGGCAGGGTCTTCTGGGCCATCCTGAATTTTCCGTATTCTTCCGACCCTTCGGCCTTCACCGTATATGTCCCGTACTCTTCTTTCGACCACACGCTGTTCATGGTCATCTGCGTGATGCGCCCGCCGTCTCCGTACCAGTCTGCGAGTTCAGTCCTGTGGGTATGTCCGCACAGGCAAATCACGTTCCTGCGTGCGAAAAGTCCGCGGAAATGTCTCCTTGCGGCAGTATGCTTCTCGCTTTCTCCGCCGTGGAAGAACCATCTGCAGCTGCCACCGTCGAACGGGAGCAGAGGCCCGTGTATGAGCACGAAGGTGTTCCTGGCTCCTTCAGTCTCCTTCAGAAGGCGTTCCACCGCCTCGTCATCAGGCCGGTTGAAATCTATCACGATATAGGCGTCGTCCCCGATATTGAACGAGAAGTCGGTTCCGGTGATTTCCTTACCGAGCTCGGATGACATCCTTGCCGGCATGTATTCGCGGTAGGCTTTCTCTGCACCGGTACCGCGGATGTCGTGGTTCCCGGCAACTGTCACGAAAGGAAGTCCTCCGAGTTCCCCCTTGAACCTGTCCATGACGTCTCCAAGCATTTTCTTGTGTACCAGCGGATTGCCGCAGTCTCCCTGGATCAGGTCTCCCATCTGGAAAACCATTCTGGTGTCGTCATCTACCAGGCAGGCGGCCCGTTTGAGGAGTCTCGGGCAGCGTTCCCTCCACATCTCCCCGTTGCGGGCGAATTCCTCCCGCTGTACCCTGTTCAGCCATTCTACAGGCTCGTTGTAGTCTGAATGATAGATACTTGCAGGCTCTGTGTCGAAATGAGTGTCTCCGAGTATGACTATGGAATATTTATTGTCTTCATTCCGCCCTTCCGCTATCTGGAACCTGCCTTCGAGAGCCAGTCCGGCCAGGGATGAGGCGGACAATGTCAGGAATTCTCTTCGTTTCATGATTAGGTCGATATTCTATAAATTGTAAGTGTCTGTCACAAACTTACTCAAAATACCTGAAAATAATGATAAAAGTCAAGAAAAAAAATACATATATTTGCAATATGCCATTATATCTGAACGAACTTTTATTGTCTTAGAGGATAGCGCTATGTATTATAGGTTTTTAATGACAATATCCCTGTTGTTAGTCTATGCAGGACTTGCCGCCCAAGGCTGGACGGTCAAGGGAGTCGTGCTTGACAAGAAGTCCGGCAAACCGGTCGAATATGCCACCGTGGTGCTTTCTTCGACCGAACAGTGGGCACTCGCAGACGCCCAGGGAAAGTTCGTCATCAAGAATGTCCCTTCCGGAAAGAATACCATAAGCGTATCCTGCCTCGGATATGTGACCGATACTAAAGAAGTCCTGATTTCCAAGGATATAGACATGTACAAGGTCTCTCTGTACGAGGACAATCTCACATTGGAAAGCGTGGTGGTGACAGCCCGTGAGAATGACAACAGCGCTGCTACCAGCCGAATCATAGACAGGACCGCGCTTGACCATGTGCAGGTCATGAACGTGGCCGATATTTCCAGCCTGCTGCCGGGAGGGACCACTTTCAGCGGAGGACTGACCAATCAGCAGATATTCAATATCAGGTCCGGCTCCAATGAAACAGGCAATGCTTCATTCGGCACTGCCGTCGAGGTGGACGGAGTCAGGATTTCCAACAATTCCGCATTTTCCACCGCCGGGACGTCATCAACTTTCACATTGAAAGGTGCGACGACCAACAATATTGCTTCGAGCAATGTGGAATCGGTCGAAGTCATCACAGGAGTTCCTTCAGTCGAGTACGGTGACATGACTTCAGGCGTCGTGAAGATAAATACCAGGAAAGGCGTCACCCCTTATACTATTACCATGTCATCGAATCCCGGGACCAAGCAGGTGTCGGTCAGCAAAGGTTTCGGGCTCGGTACCGGAAACAGGGGGCGTTCGAACGGAGTTCTCAATGCGAGTGTAGAATATACCAAGTCCATAAGTGATCAGATGTCACCGTATACTTCGTACAGAAGGAATTCACTTTCATTGACTTATACCAATCTTTACAATTCCGGGATTCTCGCGGACACTCCTCTCAGGCTCACGGCCGGCGTGACCGGAAATATCGGCGGAATGAACACCAAGGCCGATCCGGACACGTTCCGGGACACGTTCTCGAAGGCCCGTGACAATACCCTGAGGGGAAATATATCTTTGAACTGGCTTCTCAGCAAGAAATGGATAACCAATCTGGAATTCAATGCCTCGGCATCCTACAGCGACAAATTGTCCAAGGTTCGCAGCAATTATTCCAGCGCGGCGGGGACGGTCTCCCTCCATGCCCGGGAAGAGGGATATTACATTGCCGGGGACTATGCTTCCAATCCGGAAGCAGGAGCGGTGCTGATTCCGCGGGGCTACTGGTACAATACCATGGTGGATGACAACAAGCCGCTGAACTACAAGGTTGCCCTCAAGGCCAATTGGGCCAGGCAGTTCGGGGAAAGAATCACTAACAAGGTGAAACTCGGGGGAGACTGGACAGGAGACGGCAATTTCGGAGTAGGGGAATATTCGGAAGACCCTGCAACGGCACCTTCATATTGGGAATATCGCTATTGCGACGTGCCTTTCATGAACAATCTCGCTGTATATCTCGAGGACAATTTCTCATTGGCAGTGGGGCAGGGCAGGCTCAATCTCATAGCCGGCATAAGGGGAGAGAACACGTTCATCAAAGGCTCTGACTACGGCAACACCTCCAGCTGGTCCCCGAGGTTCAATGCCAAATACACCGTCTTGTCCCCGAAAGGCAGGAACGGCAGGCTGGTACGTGAACTGAGTTTCAGGGGAGGATGGGGAGTGTCTGTCAAACTCCCTTCATTCTCAATTCTTTACCCGATTCCTACGTATTTTTCCACCACGACTTTCAATCCTG
>SFNZ01000109.1 GCA_004552615.1 Bacteroidales bacterium
AGGCGAACAGGATTCCATGGGCGAAGAATGCCGAGCCTGATGTGGTCGGAGGACTTACCAATACGTTCAGGTACAGATGGTTCGACCTCAGTTTCCTGATTGGCTACCAGTTCGGCGGATACTCGTTTGATACCTGGTGGCAGAAGACGTAACACGGCGGTGATGATTTGGAGGCAAACATTCCGGCCTACTATGCCGACAGCTGGAAAAAGCCGGGTGATGTGACTGATTATGAGCTGTTTATCGAGGATGCTGATGTATCGATGAGTTCCTATATTACTTCCCGTTCAATACACAGCACGGATTACATCAGGCTGAAGAATCTCACTTTCGGCATTACCCTGCCTGAGAGTTGGACGAGAAAGGCAAAGATTGACTCTTTCAGGATTTTCACTTCCGCAAGCAATCTCTGGACGTGGGCGAAGTATGATTATTACGACCCGGAGGCTGTCAGGAACGGAGGAGCCATCTGGGGTACACCTCCATTGAAGACTGTTACTTTCGGCGTGAATGTTACATTTTGAGGACTGTATTATGAAAAAGACAAGAAACATATTCATTGCACTGGGTATTATATTCTGTGCGGTATCGTGCGGCAACGGATGGCTTGAACTGGAGCCTTCCACGGCAATCAATACTGACGAGGCCGTCAAAACATTGAAAGAGGTGGAGTTCACGATGAACGGCATCTATGACATTATGAGGAGCTCGGATTTGTATTCCGGCAGGATGATGTATTATGGTGATGTCACCGGAGATGATATGCAGGCTGTGAGTTCCAGCAAGAGAACGGGCAATTATTACCGTTTCAGTTTCACCAGGGACAATGGCCCGAGTTCGCATTGGGCAGGTCTCTATGAGATAATCCAGAACACGAATCTCATTCTCAGCAGGGTGGACGGCATCAAGGTGCCTGACGAAGATACCGGGTGGCGTGACAATCTCAAGGGTGAGGCTCTCGCTGTCAGGGCTCTTGCGCTTTTTGACCTGACCAGGTTCTTCGGGATGCCTTATGCGAAGGATGGCGGTGCCTCTCTCGGGGTTCCTGTCGTGACAACTCTCTCCGACATTGATGACAAACCGGAAAGAGCCACTGTGGCAACTTGCTATGACAGTTTTATCGCTGATCTCAATGAGGCCGTTCAGCTGCTTTCCCCGAAATTTTCGAAGGGCAGGATGAACAGGTGGGCTGCAATGAGCCTGCTTGCAAGGGCCTACCTTTACAAGGGCGACAATGTCAATGCGTTGAAGACTGCGGAGGCGGCAATTGAAGGTGCGGAGTCGAATAAATGGGCATTGTGGAGCAACAAGGAATACGCAACTGCCTGGTCGAATGATGCTTCTGCCGCCGCTCCGGGGGAAATACTGTTCGAGATGGTGATAACTACGCCTGAAAGCCAGGGCAAGGAGACTATGGGCAGGCTCAATTCCAAGGATGGATATGATGACATGTGCATTACAGTGTCATTCTACCACCTCCTGAAGGAGGACCCGGATGATGTGCGCCTGAAATTGCTGAGCTTCGACAAGAAGAAATATGCTTATGTCTTCAAGTATCAGCCTCAGGCTGGTGAGGATATCATGGATGCCAATGTGCCTGTCATCAGGCTTTCTGAGACATATCTCATTGCCGCTGAGGCTGCCGTGAAGACAGGGGACAATGAGAAGGCTGTCAAGTATCTCGGGGCTATTGCACAGAGGGCGAACCCTTCGAGGACATTGGACGGTGCTGCCGTAACTCTGGATGATGTGATGACCGAGAGGCGGAAGGAACTTGTTGCTGAGGGTCACCGTATGTTCGATGTCATCCGCAATGGCGGAACGGTGAAAAGGATTGACGAGACTGATTCCAATCTTTCAAGTACCAGGCATTTCGCCTCTGACAGGGAGTTCAACTGGGATTTCTACAAGATAATCCTTCCTGTTCCCAAGGCAGAACGGGACGCTAATCCGAATGTCGCCCAGAATCCGGGGTATGATGACTAATCCATTCTGGCTAATTGCTATATTTGCAGAATGAAGAAGTTATTTGGATTCTTGATCCCGGCATTGATGTTATTCGGCTCAGGCTTCGCGGCCTGGGCTGAAGCTTTGTGCAGTGGCGGCTGCCTCGGGGCTGACGGGCCCTATTTGTTTTACAATTCAGATGGCAGCGTGAGGCTCTCCCGCATTGACCTGGATGGCAATGTGCTTGACACTGTGTTCGTTTCGGGATTGCCGGAGGGATTCTGCGTCCGTGTTGAGGGGCAGAGCGGTAAGTATGCGTTTGAAGTGCCTGTGGTGAAGAAATGCAGGCCGGATTGGAATTACAGGCAGGCCCGCAAGACGTTCATCCTGTCTGATATTCACGGAAAGATGGACATTGCCGTCGAACTCCTGATGCGGAATGGAATTGTGGACAAGGGGCTGAACTGGTCGTTCGGAAGGAATCATCTGGTGGTGATAGGCGATGTCTTCGACAGGGGAGAGGATGTTACCCAGATTCTATGGCTGTTATACAAACTTGAGGATGAGGCGGAAAAGGCTGGCGGAAGGCTGTCCTTCCTGCTTGGCAACCACGAGCCGATGGTTCTTGCCGGGGATCTCAGATATACGGAGAAGAAGTATCTGGATGTGGCTGATACTCTGGGGCTTACTGTACCTGGTCTCTATGGCGCAAACACTGAACTCGGCAGGTGGCTTGCGACCAGGAATACCATTGAGAAGGCCGGCCGCCAGATTTTTGTCCACGCCGGACTAGGGCCGGAGATGCCCCGGTTGGGCCTGTCAATACCTGAAATCAATGTTGCCGTGAGTTCGGCCCTTTTCAAGGACAGGACGCAGCGCTATGCCGATCCGATTCTGAAGACTTTGTATACCAATCCCGGTCCTGTCTGGTATCGCGGACTGGTGCTGGATGATGAGAGGTACAATCCTATCACCCCGGGCGGGCTCGATGCTGTACTTGACTACTTTGATGCGGACCGGATGTTCATCGGGCACACCGTAATGGATGACGTTACATTTCTTTGGGATGGCCGCGTCATTGCGGTGAATGTGGACTACGAGGAGAATTTGCGCTCCGGCCGCGGTATGGCCGTCCTGCTTCGCCGTGGGCATAGCGGGCAGAAGGGTCTTCGGAGAGGAAGCGTGATTGTTGTCAGGTAGGGCTGGGCTGGTCCGTAGGTTGGATGAACGTTGGTAGGGCTTATTGTCCGACAGGTAAGGTTGATTGGTCTATAGGCTGGGCAGGTCGCTTATCCGTTTGGAAGTCTTGGCTGGTCGTCAGATAGGTTACCTGGTCGTAAAATAGGTTTGTCCCCGAAAAGGGCCCATTTGGGGACAAACCGGGATAAGGTCACTTTCTTAGCGGGAAGAGGCTATCTACTTCATATTGTGTGAGGCCGAGCAGTCTGCGGATTTGGCCGTTTGACGATTTGAAATCGTAGCGCAGCGTGCGGGCAACGTCCATTTCCTGAGCCCTGGTCAGATTGTTGACTTTGGAATTGCCATAACGATTCTGAAGAACGTTTGACAATTGAGCAAATAGTTCTGTGTCCGTAAGGAAGTCATAGTCCCCGATTTCAGTTGCCAATCCGCTATAGGCCTCTACATCTTTGCTCACTGCGTGGAAATAATGATGGGCATCCCTGAACATTGACATACCCGCTCTGATGGCACAATATGATGCTGGCGTGATGAAACTCTCTGACAGGTTGCTTGTTGGGCAAAGATTGTTGTTCCATTCGGTATCGGCAGGAGATGCAATGTCTGACGAGCCGTTGATGAATAGCCAGCCTTTCGGAAAGTCTGGATTCTTGCAACGGAAAATCTTGCGCAGTTCGTGATTCCTGACCCATGAAACAGGTATTCCCGCTTGTCCGGACAGGAAATAGCAGTGCCCTGTGCCCCAAGGGTAACTGAAAGGTGAATAGCCGTGGACAACTGGTATATAGTTCCCTTTGTAAAAAGCATACCTTCTGACGCAAGGCGGTCAAGATTCGGTGTTTGGGCAATCCTGGAAATCGGATTCCCATATGCACTGATTGTCTGGAAAGAATGATCGTCCGTCATTATATGAATGATATTGGGACGGTCCATAGATGCAGTATTCTGTGTTCAAGACGCCAAAGCACTGCTACCCATCACTTAAATGGATAAAGTTGGTATCTTCTTCATAGTTATTGATTAAATTTGTTTACGTAGTCTGACAGGGAGAACGGCCGGGATGAAGACGCCCATTCCACATTCGGATTCGGGCCCATCTCGAATTCCAGTACTCCTCCTTCCATTATCATATCATGAGTAATGAAGGAGTTTCTGAAATCCTTTCCATTCAGCATTGCGGATTGAATATAGATGTTTTCTTCGGAATTATTACGTAATTTGACAACAAATTGTTTTCCACTCTCCAGAAGTATCCTTGCATGGTCAAACAAAGGTTTTCCTATAACGTATTCTCCTGTTCCAGGGCAAACCGGATAAAAACCAAGAGCA
>SFNZ01000110.1 GCA_004552615.1 Bacteroidales bacterium
GCTGCCTTATAACGAGACAGTCCGCAACTACATCATCCTCTATGCGGAGAAGATGCCCGAGAAGATGGCATCGATGCTCGCCCTCGCAGAGTATTATCTTCCGATATTCGAGTCCACGTTCAACAAGTACGGGATGCCGGACGAGCTGAAATATATGGCCGTGATCGAGTCGGCTTTCAACCCGGTTGCCGTTTCCAGGGCAGGAGCCAAGGGAATGTGGCAGTTCATGTTGACCACGGCGAAGAATTATGGCCTGACTATCAATTCCTTCGTGGACGAGAGGCTGGACCCGTTCAAGTCGGCGGACGCTGCGGCGAGGTATATGTATGACGCATACAGAATCTTCGGGGACTGGAATCTCGCGATATCATCCTACAATTGCGGTGCTGGAAATGTCAACAAGGCCATCAAAAGATGCGGAGGCAGCAAGGACTTCTGGGCCGTGTATGATTTCCTTCCAAGGGAGACTCGTGGCTATGTTCCCGCTTTCGTCGGTGCGATGTATGCGTTCAGGTATTATAAGGAACATGGAATTACTCCTGCGCCTGTGACGATGCCGGCCCATGTGGACACGTTCCATATCAGGAGGATGCTGCATTTCCAGCAGGTAAGCGACCTGACCGGAGTGTCCGTGGAAATGCTCCGCAATCTCAATCCGCAATATGTCCATGACATCATCCCTGGGAATGAGAAGGAATATATACTCAGGATTCCTTACCAATATACGGGCAAGTTCATTGAGAACGAGGATTCCGTCTATACTTACAAGGCCAAGGAACTCTTCAATCCGGCAACGCTGCAGAATATTGCTGCTTCCGGAAGCGGTGGCGTACCGGCCGGACAGAGGATTACATACAAAGTCAAGAGTGGTGACTATCTCGGCAAAATTGCGGCGAAATATCACGTGACTGTGACCCAGCTCAAGAACTGGAATCATCTGAGGAGCAATAACTTGCGTATCGGCCAGATTCTCTACATCTACGGCAGGGGAGCGGCCCCGTCATCATCCTCCCAGACTTCTGCGAAGACTTCTACGTCAACCGCCCCGGCCAAATCCGATGGGACTGCCCAGCCTGCTGCATCAGGCCCATACGTGAACTATGTCGTGAAGCAGGGTGATACGCTCTACAAGATAGCCCAGGCATATCCGGGAGTTAGTGCGGACGATATAATGAAATTCAACGGAATAGGACCGGACATCCGTCCGGGAATGACCATCAGGATTCCTTCGAAATAAGTTCGACGAGACGGTCAACGGCCTCGTCTTCAGGTACGTGCCTGAGGACGGGGTCTTTGTGATGGTATATGGACACCTTGCCGTTGCCTTCCCCGACATAGCCCCAGTCCGCATCAGCCATCTCTCCGGGACCGTTCACGATGCATCCCATCACTGCGATGACCACGTCCTTGAGATGTCCTGTCCTCGCTTTGACCTTCTCGAAAGCTTCCTGGAGATTGTACATCGTACGGCCGCAACCGGGACAGGCAATGTATTCCGGCTTGTAGAACCTGCGCCTCGTGGCCTGCATCAGTTCGTCTTCGAGATATGCCCCGGTACCTGACGCCGTTATGTCCACGGGCTTCCCGTCCTCCATGTATGTACCGCTAATCCTGACCTCATCCAATTCCCTGTCCAGCAACCGTTTTCCGAAGTCGCAGGAGAAATCCTCCAACAGCCTTTCCCTTGAAGGTGACTCGTAAACGGCCTCTGCCCTCCGGCCTTCGACCTTGATGCTCCTGAGGGAAGATACGAGCTTCCCGTCATATCTGTCCGCAAGGTACTTTCCTACAGGAATTTCGTTTACAGGATCTTCAGTGAGCGATACGCGAAGTGTGTCCCCGATGCCCTCAGACAACAGGGCCGATATGCCGACGCAGGACTTGATTCTTCCGGAATCCCCGTTCCCGGCCTCCGTCACACCTACGTGCAGCGGAAACTCCATGCCGGTCTCCTTCATCTTCCGGGCAAGAATCCTGTAAGCCTCCACCATCACGCAGGTGTTGCTGGATTTCAGGGATACCGTGATATTGTAGAAATCGTTTGATTTGCAGAGATTTATCCATTCCATTGCAGCCTCGGCCATTGCTTGTGGCGTATTTCCGTACAGGGCCGTGATCCTCTCTCCGAGCGACCCGTGGTTCAGGCCGATTCTTATCGCGGTCCCGTGCTCCTTGCACACTTCAAGGAGCCTGGCGAGCTGGCGGGATGCCTCCCCGAAGTCCTTGTTGAAATTTCCCGGATTGATTCTGACTTTCTCCACGAAAGGTGCCACGGCAATAGCCGTTTCGGATGAGAAATGGATGTCCGCCACCAGCGGAGTATTCACCCCGGATTCACGCAACCTGTCATGGATTTCCTTCATGTGCTGCACGTCTCCCATCCCGGGAACGGTGATCCGGATGATGTCCGCACCTGCCTCCGCCATCCTGATACATTGTGATACAGTCCCTTCAACGTCGAAAGTATGAGTATTGCACATCGTCTGCACCGCTATTGGGCAGCCTTCGCCTATGGTCACGCCACCTATGTGTGCGTTAATTTTACTGCTGGTTCCGCTCATATACAGAAGATTTGGCTTCCTTGCGCAGTTCCGCCTTCGTCTTGCCGGTCCTCTTCGTCAGCTGTACGTGAATGCCGGCCGAAATGATGATGTCTGACGGATATGCGAAACGGTAATAATATTCACTATGGTAATCCGGGTCGTACAGTGTGCCGAGTGACGCTCTGTACGTAGCCGTTATATGAAATTCGATAGGGTCCAGGACAAGTCCGATTCCGGCCCCTCCCTTGATTCCGTAGTCGAAACGCCTGTCATAGTCGTAGAATTTGTTGGCATAGTCAGGATCCATCCTGTCGCCTTCTCGTTCAACCCCCGTCCTGTATGCTCCGTAGAGACCTATGTTCACAATCAGTTTCAGATGCCATACATCTATGTGCAGATGCGCAAGCATCGGGACTTCAAGATAGGTATAGGTAGCTTTTGTCGCACCGTCCACGGACTCGTTGTAGTCTCCTGTTTCCTTGTCTTTCTTGAACACATATCCGTCCTGTCCGTAGAACAAACCGGTCTGGAATCCGAAATAAGGCATATAACCGAACATCTTGCCGTAACGGGTGTACATCACCCCGATATTCATCGGAGTCATCAGCATTCCCTGCTTCTTGGTCGGGTTGAACCGCATCTGGTTCAGGGCTATTCCATACTGCACTCCCACCATGCTGTAGTCATTGATGACTTTAGTTTTCTTGATGTCCACCGTGTCGAGATATTCGTCGGAATAGACCGGCTCCAATCCCACTGTCAGGGTGTCTTTCGGCAATGACAATGTCAATGTGCTGTCCGTCAATTCAATACGTGTACTGTCAGTCACCCTCCGGACAAGGCTGTCAGGCAGTGCACGGACAAGGCTGTCCGGCATTTCTGCCACTGTCTTTCCCGGCTTTTTCCTGGCTTCCGCTCCCGGCTGCAACACAATCAGGGCGACGGCACTCAACAAATATGCAATCCTGAATCTCATTTCCTTCACACTCTCAGTTTAAAAACAACCTTCCGAGGTCGATAGTCTGTTCCATCTCGGTGGATTCCTTCACGGTCAGCACATAAGACCCGTCCTTCAGTTTATAGAACTTAACCTTTTCAGGCTGGCGGTGTCCGAGCAGGCTTCCCGTATCTACAATGCCGTTCCTGTTCATGTCCTCGGTAATCCGGACCGAGTATTTCCCCGCCTTCAGGTAAGGAAACTTCAGCACCGTGTCAGAATCTATTATGTAGGAGCGGAGCACCTTGTCCCTCTTCTCGTTCAGCAGGTAAGAGATGCAGGCTTTGACGGTATTATCATGGGCGGTGACGGCTGGGATGGCTGCGACACCACCGGTCTGGCCACCCAGTTCGATGACTGCTACTTCACCAACCACTACTCCAGCGAGGATACAGCTCCGGCTGTCCAGAACTTCGTGCAGAAGTACACGGAAAAGTACGGCACCGAAAGCCTGAACGCCTGTGCAGCTCTGTATTATGACGCTATGTACATGCTGGTTCAGGCCGCCGAGAATGCAGGCGGCACCGACACGGCCAGCCTTGTCAAAGGCATGACCGGCATGAGCTTCACCGGTGTCGGCGGCGACATCACGCTGGATGAGAACGGCGACGCTATCAAGAGCATTGCCATCAACACCTTCGTGGACGGCGCGGTCAAGTGGACCGAAACGCTTGGCTCGGACGGTACGGTCGTTTCCAAGGCGGACTAAAAGAGAATATATCGCACCTCGGCGGGGGAAAACCACCCCCGCCCCTGTGTGTTTAGAAAAGGGGAATGGACCACAATGACTTTCTCACTGTTTTTCCAAAGTTTGATAAACGGTCTGAACCAGGGCGCGATCTACGCACTGATTGCCCTG
>SFNZ01000033.1 GCA_004552615.1 Bacteroidales bacterium
CGGAGAATAAAAATGAGTATAAATGTAAATTCTTTAAAATTGAAACAATATGAAAATCAATAAGGTTTTGGGAATGGCCGCGTGCATTTCCCTCGTGGCAGTGATGTCAACCTCATGTGTCGTGAGGCTTAACAAGAAAAGTATAATGGTTCAGGTGAATGACAAGGTGAAGGAGAGACCTAGCGGGGTGATTGCGGAAAAGGATACTGTGGTGTCCGCCTTTACGGCTCTCCAGGTGTCAGGTCCTATAGATGTCAGGTTTGTGGAATCGGAGTCTGCTCCGTCAGTCAGGATAAAGGGTTCGGACAATATTATCCCTTACGTGAAGGTGGAGTATAATGCTGTTTCATCGACACTCAGTATCTCCCTGAAGGATGCAGTTGCAGTTATCGATGATATTGAAGTGACCATAAACGCTCCTGCATTCACCAAGCTCGAGATGTCCGGTTCAAGTTCTTTTGAAGGAGATGTGATCGGTGTAGCCGGGGAGCATTCGGATATCGCGATTGCCGGTTCTGCCGATCTGGATGTGAAGGTCATTACGGCCGGTTCGCTGAAGATGGCTTCTGCCGGGTCTGCCGATATCGAGATAGGCAGGATTGCAGTCAAGGACCAGATTTTCATCGCATTGGCGGGAAGCGGCGACATTGAGGCCGACAGCGTCAGGGGCAGCAGGATTGAGATCAGCATTGCCGGCAGCGGGGATGTGGACCTGGAAGGCATTGATGTAAATAACATGAAAGCGTCGATTGCAGGCAGCGGAACCATGTTGCTTTCAGGTAACGTGGTGGAGGATGTGTTCTATTCCATTTCCGGCTCGGGTGACATAAATGCGGAGAACCTTTCGTGTCCGTCCGTTTCGACGAAGACAAAAGGTTCCGGTGTAATTCGTTATCGAGACTCTGGCGGCAGGGTCGTCAAGGTGGACTGAACTGCCCGGTCCGGTCAGAAACACTTTTTCATTATTGATGTAATGTTGCGGGGTTTTCCCATCGTGTAGAAGTGCACGGCGGGAACCCCGTTCTTTATGAGGTCGGTGCATTGTCTTGCACACCATTCGGTCCCGATTTCATATACGGCTTCCTTGTCGTCTCCGGCATGTGCAATCTCTTCGGTGAGTTCCTTGGGGATGTCGAGGGAGAATGACTGCGGGAGGAGTTCCACCTGGCGGGCGGAGGAGAGGGGTTTGAGGCCCGGTATTATAGGCACATTGATGCCGGCCGCACGGCATAGTTCAACGAATCTGTAATAGACGGCGTTGTCGAAGAACATCTGTGTGATGATGTAGTCGGCTCCGGCATCTACTTTTCTCTTGAGGTTTTCGATGTCGGTCTCGATGTTGGCGGCTTCGAAGTGTTTTTCGGGATAGCCTCCTACTCCGATGCAGAAGTTGTCGCTGTCGAATGCGCGTATGGCGCTTACGAGCTGGTCTGCGTGGGAGTATCCGTCCGGGTGGGGAGTGAAGCGTTTTTCTCCGGTGACGGAGTCGCCGCGTAGGGCCATGATGTTTTCAATTCCGAGGAATCTGTAGTCGTGGAGGTCGCTTTCGATTTCTTCGGCTGATGCGCCTCCGCAGATGACGTGCGGGACTACGTCAATGTCGAATTCGGACATGATGGCGGAGCAGACTGCTACTTCGCTGACTCGGTTCCGGACGAGGTGGCGTGAGAATGTGCCGTCGGGCTCCTGGCGGAATGTGTATTCGTCGCGGTGGCAGGTGACGTTTATGTATTTGGGGCTGAACTCCATGAATTTGCGGACGGAGTCAGTGAGTTCGTCTTTGCTCATGCCTTTGAGGGGCGGCACTATTTCTATCGACGGGAAAGGCTTCTTGCTTTCCTTCAGGATTTCGCTGATTTTCATATTGTTATACTTTCTATTACTCTTTGTTTGTTTCGTCCCGGCAATGGTATTGCATTTCGGAGGACTTGCCGCCCTCGGCACTAGAGGGAGGGGCCCAAGCTCGCTTGGGAGGGCCTGGTCCGGAGAAATGCAATACCATTGCCGGTGCCGTTTATAATATGGCTCGAGTGCTCAATCGAGAGGACTCGGTTAGCGGCAATCAGCCGAGCAGGTGGCCGAGGAAAATGCGGGCCTGGGATGGGCTGAGGCCGCGGCGTGACGAATAATCGTCATACTGCTTCTGCGAGATACGATGTATCTCCGGGTAACAGGCCTCCGGATGCGCGAAAATAAAACCGCAAATCGAGGCGTCCGGCATCATTGCAAAACTCTCCGTGAACGAAATCCCGAGGCGTCCGCTCTCCGGCAACATCTCCATTATATCTTTCTTCAATGTATGGTCCGGGCAGCACGCATAACCGGCAGCAGGCTTCACAATCCGCACAGCGCTCCCGGCAGTCATCCCCTCCAGCTGCGCATCGAGCCACGACGATGCAGCCTCCGCCAATGTCACTCTCACGGCCCTGTCCATCATCCCTTCATAATCACTCCCATGATTACATCCGCACGTACAACCTGCAGGATGCTCCGAAGTCACGCTGATTGCAAATACCCCGAAAGGCCCAGTACGTTCAGCCGGCACGAAATCGCTGATGGACAGGCACATCTCGCGCCCGTCCTGAAGCTTCTGTGGAGATTCCTGCCGCATTGTCGGTATAAATCTGCTGCAACCTTCTCCACTAACCTCGATGCCCCCTTCCACAGACCGTCCCTGCAGAATCCTCTCGCATATCCCTATTCTTATTGCTCCCGTCTTCCTGTATCTGTCAAGCACAGCCATCCCTTCCCCGGTCATCTTCACCGCCTGAGGGTCGTCCGGACTGATGCTTCCATATTTTATCCCCCACACTGCGAGGAACATACGCCAGTCGAAGTACTCCATCACTTCATCTATTGCCAGCTCCCTGTAAGGAATATCCTTCAACCCATGGGAAACACCGTCAAGGAAAGTGTCCGCGGCGAAAACAGGGGAGCCGGACTTCGGGCAATTCCCGGCAGATTCCTCCTCATTGCCATTCCTGCGGCTCTCGTAAAGCTCCCTGATACGGCTCTGTCCGGCATGCTCCTCTTCCTCGAATTTCTTCCGGTCCATCATGCATCGTTTCGCCATCACTGCGCCTGAAGATGCGTCACGGGAATAGAACACGTGCCCGTATAAAGGAGCAAGCTTCACGGCAGTATGCAGGGCGGATGTCGTCGCGCCTCCTATGAAAAGCGGTATGTCCATATTCCTCCTGGTCATCTCGCGGCAAAGTTCCTCCATCTGGAACAGGGATGGCGTGATCAGTCCGCTCGCCCCTATGATTACCGCATTGTTCTTCACCGCTTCATCCAGAATCCGCTCTTTCTCCACCATCACTCCCAGGTCAATAACATTGAACCCGTTGCAGCTCAATACTATACCCGTAATATTCTTTCCGATGTCATGCACGTCACCCTTCACCGTCGCATTCACTATGACAGGCCTTCCGGAATCCTGTTCCCCGGAACTCTTCATATATGGTTCGAGCACTGCCACAGCCTCCTTCATTATCTTCGCCGACTTGACCACCTGCGGGAGGAACATCTTGCCTGAACCGAACAATTCGCCGACTTTCTCCATGCCGGCCATCAGTGGGCCTTCTATTACATTGACAGCGGAACCGTATTTCCCGTAACATTCCATCACATCGGCCTCCACTCCTTCAGAGCGGCCCTTCACAAGCGCATTCTGCAGCCTTTCCTCCGCGGTTTCAGCCTTTGCAGCAGCCTGTTGCGTTTCCCCAGGTTTCGCTCCCGTGCCTGCAGCTTCCCTGGCGGCCAGAATCTCCTGGGCTTTCGCTATCAAGTGCTCGGTTGCCTCAGGACTTCTGTCGAGGATAACGTCCTCGGCCTTCCTGAGCAGGTCCGGTTCGATGTCGTCATAAACCTGCAGCATTCCCGGATTCACGATTCCCATGTCCAGGCCCGCATTCACGGCATGGTAGAGGAAAATGGAATGCATCGCCTCGCGGACGGTATTGTTGCCGCGGAATGCGAACGAAAGATTGGAAATACCTCCGGATGTATAGGCCCCTGGTAGATTTCCCTTGATCCATCTGACCGCTTCGATGAAATCCACTCCGTATCTGGCATGTTCCTCGATACCGGTCCCGACCGAGAGGACGTTCACATCGAAAATGATGTCCTCAGGCCATATGCCGGCTTTTCCGGTAAGCAGCCCGTAAGCCCTCTTGCATATCTCTATCTTCCTGTCGAAAGTCGTCGCCTGCCCGGTCTCGTCAAAGGCCATGACCACCATTGCGGCACCGAGATCCCTGATCTCTCCGGCCTTCTTCAGGAATGCCTCTTCCCCCTCCTTGAGACTTATCGAATTCACGATGCATTTGCCCTGTGCGTTCTCCAGGCCGGCAATGATGCTCTCCCAATGCGAAGAGTCTATCATCAATGCTGCCTTGGCCACGGCCGGATCTCCAGCAATATGCCGCACAAAACTCTCCATGCAGGCTGCGCTGTCGAGCATCGCGTCGTCCATGTTGATGTCGATGATTCCCGCTCCGTTCTCTATCTGGGCCGCTGCTATCCTGAGTCCTTCCTCGTAATCTCCCGCAGCAATCAGCTTGGCGAATTTCCTCGAGCCGGCCACGTTCGTCCTTTCCCCGATGTTGGTGAAATTGCTGCTGTGCAGGTCCACCACGAGGTGGTCGAGTCCGCTGACCTCAAGAAGACCGCTGCGATGCTCCGGGACAGGACGCGGAGCCTTGCCGGAGACGGCCTTGCAGATGGCTGCAATGTGCTCCGGAGTCGTTCCGCAGCATCCTCCTATGATGTTCAATATGCCCTCGGACGCCATTCTCGAGACACTCTCCGCCATCTGCTCCGGAGTCTCGTCATATCCTCCCATTTCGTTGGGAAGTCCGGCATTAGGATAGCAGATGACAGGGAACGGGCTGAAACCGGCCACTTCTTTCACGAGTGGCAGCAGGTCCTCCGCTCCCAATGAGCAGTTCAGGCCGAATGCTGTCAGGGGATAATGGCTGACCGACGTGCAGAAAGCCCTGATAGTCTGTCCGGTCAATGTCCTGCCGCTCCTGTCGCTTACAGACACCGACACTATTGCCGGGAAAGCTCCGTTCTCGTCGAATCTGCCGGTCACCTTCCTGTCTCCGGAAGCCTTGGCCTCTTCGGTAATCTTCTCGAGAGCATATATTGCGGCCTTGGCGTTCAGGGCGTCAAAGCATGTCTCTATCTGGATAATATCAGCGCCTCCGTCAATCAGTCCGCGTATCTGTTCCCTGTATGTATCGGCCATCTCCTTGAAACTGTACGGCCTGTAGGCAGGGCGCTCAATGTCCGGGGCCAGAGTCAGGGACTTGGATGTAGGACCGACGCTTCCGGCCACGTAAACCTTGCGGCCTTGCGGAGCATTGTCAGCAGCCAGGCGGGCTATTCTCGCACCTTCCCTTGCCATGATGTATGCAAGACTGGAAGTTCCATATTCTGACTGGGATATCCTGTTGGCACTGAATGTATTGGCTTCTATTATCCCGGCTCCGGCATGAATGTATTTGCGATGAATGTCATATATGACGTCCGGCCTCGTGAGGTTCAGGCATTCGTTGTTTCCCCTGAGTTCCCTTGAGTTGCAGCGCAGTTCTTCCAAAGCCTTGGGAATGTCATCGTCCTTCCCGCAGTCAATCAGTTCCTGCGGAATTTCTCCTGTATCTCCGGAAATCTGTTTTGTGTGAAAATCAGTTTCTGTAAGTCCGTATTTCTGGATCATAGTGCCCATCGCTCCGTCGAGCACTGCGATTCCCTGTTTCAAGAGTTCGTTCATCAGCCTTGTTCAAATAATCCTAACTTGCCAATTGCTGCCTATAATCATGCTGTAACGTCAAAGATAGTGATTTTAACGCAAATTCCGGCAGACCTCCTCCCCGTAAATCCTCCCGAATATCTCCCTGAGCCTCGGAATGTCTTTGATAATGGCGCGTAATTCATTGAGCCTTAATGCATTTTCGGATTCCGGTATCCATAGTCTCAGATATCCTCCTTCCCCGTATTTTTCCTCAAGATGCGCCGTGGCCCTCTCGTATTGTGCCTCCATGTCCAGCCCCGGGCAATGCTCCAGTCCGAACTGTATGCATCTGCGGATTACCGTCTCGGGAACTATCTGCCTGTCAGCTTCCGCAATGAGTTTCCCGTAGATGCTTCTCGGCTCATGGACAGATGATGCCCGGTGGTCTTCCGCAGCTTCTGCCATGGTTTCTATCTCATTGTCATTGAACCATTCCCGCAGGCGGGGATCCTCCCTTATTATTCTCGCCGACTCGATATGGTGTGTCTTCCTGTCCTTGACCAATCCGGTGTCGTGAAATGCCGCTGCCGTATAGACAATGGCCTCGTCCACGTCGTAATGCCTGCAGAGTTTCAATGCCTCGTCGATGACATGGCGGACGTGTTCACGACCATGGGCGCTGTCGAAATTGTCGTATGCCGGTATTATTTCGGATTCAATGTATGAGACGAGGGCCTCCGGTATCCCGTCCTGGCGTATTGTGCTCATTGTTTGACAGTTTTGCCGTTTCTTCCTCCCGCTATGGCATCCGAGATGGAGCGGACCGTGGCAGGAGCCGTCCTGCTCGGCATTATCCAGCAATATGCCGCAGCTGCCGCAATGACGATTTCAATGATTGCCGCCGCCGGGCCGTGTGAAAGGAACAGTCCGGCGATGCTTCCCGATATCATGAGCGTCATCACTGCTCCACGGAAGAACGTGCTCCGGTTGCCTTCCCTGAACGATACTGCATATTTGTAGATGGTCTCGCCGTCCACCTCCCTCTGCCCGGCGCTCTCCAGCCTGCAGGAGATGTATCTTTTTCTCCAGAATGTGGTCCTGTCGAGGAAGAAATCGAATTCCCCCGTGCTTTCAGGGACTTCAGTTGAGTCAATGTCATATTGAGTGAGTACCTTGCCGTATTCCGACATTTCCGCCTTGACCTGGCCGAGGCATAGCCCGAAATTGTCGGTTGACTCGAACATGGTCATTCCGGCGTCCATCATCAGGGTCTTTTTGTCTGTCTTGTACATAATTATCCTGTTCTGACCTGCAAAGGTAGCAAAATTTGCCATGAAAATTACTAACTTTGCGACCTATGTGGCGAAGTATTGCATATATGTTTGCAGGGTTGCTCATGGCTGTTTCCTGCACGGAGAATGGATTCGTACCCCGGAACGGAGACCTGGTTTTCAGGGTGGCCGGGATGTCTGGCGCGGGGCAGGCGATAGTGTCTGCTACTGCGTGGGGAGATTCTGTGAAATACGAGCATGTCGGAATCATCGAGGTCGCAGGGAATGAGGTCAATGTGATTGAGGCCACAGGCAGGGGAGGAGTTGTGAGGACTCCGTTCGATGTTTTTCTGTCGGATTCTCCTGAAATCGGAGGCCGTCCCGGAGTGACCGTGATGCGTGTCAGGATCGCTTCCGTCAAAGGAGGCGCAGCAATGGCGGACAGTGCCGTGGTGAATGCCCTGGGGCATCTCGGAGAGGAATATGACTGGTATTATCTTCACGGGAACGGAAGGATGTATTGCTCTGAACTGGTGTATGAATCGTGGTTGGATTCCCTCGGGAATCATGTGTTCGGCTGCGTTCCGATGAATTTCAGGGACGTGGACGGGAATATGCCGGAGTATTGGACGGAACTTTTCGGAAAGCTCGGCAGGCCGGTTCCGGAAGGTGAGCCGGGGACCAATCCCAACGGGATGTCAAAGTCGTCCCTGCTTGAGCAGGTGCACAGATATTTTTAGAATAATAAAACGGACTTTATATGAACTTTGTATTCATTTCTCCGAATTTTCCGGAGACTTATTGGATTTTCTGCGACAGGCTGCACGCTTCCGGGGTGAATGTCCTCGGGATTGGAGATGCGGCTTACGATTCGCTTGACGTGAGGCTCAGGGCGTCCCTGACGGAATATTACCGTGTGGACAGCCTCGAGGTCTATGACGAGGTGTTCAGGGCGGTGGCCTATTTCTCATTCAAATACGGAAAGATTGACTGGCTCGAGTCCAATAACGAGTACTGGCTCCGCCAGGATGCGAGACTGAGGGCTGATTTCAATATTGTCACGGGACCTTCTCCCGAGGAGATTCACAGGTTTACGAGCAAGGCCGAGATGAAGAAATTCTATGCTGCCGGAGGTGTGCCGACAGCTCGCCAGCACAGGGTCAAGGATCTCGCTTCTGCAGAGGCTTTCATCTCGGAGACCGGCTATCCGGTGATAGTGAAGCCGGAGGTCGGCGTAGGAGCGGCAGCCACATACAGGATTTCTTCACGTGAAGAGCTGAAAAGATTTTTCGCATACGGAGTTACGGTGCCTTATGTGATGGAGGAATTCATCACGGGAGATATCTATTCCTATGACGCGATATTGGATTCCCACGGCAGGCCTCTGTTCGAGTCATCGGCCAAATTCCCGCCATCGGTGATGGACATTGTCATAAAGGGGCTTGACCTTATGTATTATGTCCTGCCTGAGGTGCCTGAGGGATTGCGCCGTCTCGGCCGCGCTACTGCTGAAGCTTTCGGTGTCAAGAGCCGTTTTGTTCATTTCGAGTTTTTCAGGCTGACCGAGGCGAAGCCCGGTCTTGGTGAAATCGGTGATTTCGTGGGACTTGAGGTCAATATGAGACCGGCAGGAGGCTACACTCCGGACATGATGGATTTCGCCCACTCCACGGATGTATACAGGATATGGGCGGACATGGTGGTACATGACAGGAGGCTCATTCCGGAAAGCGGGGAAGACCATTATTGCATTTATTACGGAAGGCGGGATGACCACGTGTATCTGCATAGCCATCAGGAGGTTATGGAGAAATACGGTTCCCGGATGGCAATGTGTGCGAGGATGCCTGAAGTGCTGAGCCCGGACATGGGCAACCAGATGTACACCGTTCATGCCTGGTCAGATGCGGAGAGGGACGAATTCCTGGATTTCGTGTCAGCGGAAGTCCGCTGAAAAAAGGAAATATTAAATAATTAATTACGTTTTTTGCCTGTGAAACTATCGAGATTGTCATTCATCCTTTTTATTCTGCCGGTGGTGCTTGCGTCATGCGGCCGTGTATCCATTCCTGAGGACATGGCTGTTGCCGAAACATTGCTCCGCACTGCTCCTGACAGCGCCATTGTCCTGCTCGGAAAATGCAACGATGCGAGGAACGGAAACCGTTATCAGAGAGCGACTTGGTGCCTGCTCAACGTTTGGGCGGGATACAATTCGTATAGCCTTGACCTGTCTCTGGCCCAGCTTGATACTGCCTGCTCTTATTTCATTTCCAAGGGTACGCATCTGAGAAAGGCCCAGGCCTATTATCTCAGAGGTGCCGTCAGGCAGGAACTCAAGGACGGGACCGAGCCGGAATGGGTGGATGACTATCTGCGCGGATGCCGCGAAGCCGACAATTGCAATGATCCGTACATCTCGACTCTTGTGTACAACCGCTACGGCATCGAGATGAACAACCGGAAATGGTATGACGAGGCGATTCCTGCATTGGAGAAATCCGCCGAATCTGCCGCGAAAGCCGGAATGGAAGGGTTCAGGGTCACGGCACTTATCAATATCTCACATTCTTATCTCTTCAAGGGCGACCAGGACCAGGACTGGACGAAGGCAACTGAATATGCCCTGCAGGCCTGCGAGGTGGCGGAGAATGCCAAAATGCTTGACAGCCGTTCCAGGGCCCTGACGGCACTTTCAACATGCTACAACCGTTCCGGAGATTATGAAAAGGCTCTGGAGTCATCCCGTGAGGCAGTGAAGATACAGGAACAGCTTTTCAGGGAGGGGAAGAGGAAGGATCCGGTAAGATACAATCCTCTTGCCGATGCTTTCAGAAAGGTCGGCAATGCAGATTCGGCATTGTTCTATGTAAGGAAGAGCTATGACAGCCCTGAGATTATCACAAGGATGACCGCTATGCAGCTTTCGTATATCATTTACAGGGATTTGCTGCATGACAATGATATGACTGTCAAGTACATGTCTCTGTATCAGGAGCTCAGGACCCAGCAGATTGCCGAGCAGGGCAGCGGTACGGTCATAGAAAATACAATCAAATATGAGAAGGAGCGTTCGAGGAGCGTGGCCGAGAAGATGGCTGCGATTATTTGCATCATTCTTCTGGGCTGTCTCATATTGTTCCTGATAATGAGGCGTTACCGGGCCATTGCCGCCAAGCGTCACAAGGCTCTCGAAAATGCCGAAAGGGAACTTTCAAAAAAGGCTGCCGAACTATCTGCAAGGTCCGAGGAGACCCGCAAGGCTGAGCGCAAGGTGGAAATAGTAAGCACGGAACTTATTGACAGAGACCCTCTTGTGGCTTCTCTTCGCAAAGCTCCGCGCTATCTTTCAGATTCCGAGTGGGCAAAATTGTGCAATCTTGCCGACAAGGTGTATGACGGTTATTCTTCCTCTCTCGCCTCCGCCGGCCTGACTGCTGGGAACATCCGTGTCGCCTGTCTCATGAAGCTCGGCTTTTCCACTTCGGATTCGGCCGTCATGCTCGGCATCTCACCTGCGTCCGTGACCAAGGCCAAGCAGAGGCTGAAGAGCAAAATCAAATAATTACCAGACCTTTACCCTGTTTTCAGGGGCTACGTAGAGGGCGTCGCCCGGCTGGATGTCGAATGCCTCGTACCAGTAGTCGCACTGTGCAAGGGCACCGTTGATCCTGAGCCTGTCGATGGAGTGTACATCCATCATGGTGAGGTAGCGGAGAATCTCGTCGGATGCCGTACCTGCCCATACATTGGCGTAGGAGAGGAAGAAACGCTGCTCAGGTGTGAATCCGTTGTCATCGGGAAGCCTGCCGTGTTTCTTCTGCCACATCTGGAATGCGTCGTAGGCGATGTTCAGTCCGCCGTGGTCCGCGAGATTCTCTCCGAGACAGAGAGTGCCGTTTGCCTTGACCTCTCCCGGAATTACCCAGAGCGAGTTGAAATATTCCACCATTGCGTCGCAAGGCTTCCTGAATCCTTCTGCATCTTCCGGAGTCCACCAGTCACAGAGGTTGCCGTCCTTGTTGTACATTCTTCCCTGGTCGTCGAATCCGTGGGTCATCTCGTGTCCTATGACTACTCCGATGGCTCCGTAATTGGCTGCTGCATCAGCATTTATATCGAAGAGAGGCGGCTGGAGGAAGCCTGCAGGGAAGCAAATCTCGTTGGATGTAGGATTGTAGTAGGCGTTGACCATCTGGGCCGGCATGTGCCATTCGCTCTTGTCCACCGGCTTGTTGTATTTCTTCTCGTAGTTGAGATCCCAGTAAAATTTGCTGGCGGTCCTGAGATTGTCATAAAGACTGTTCTCCGGGTCAATCACGAGTCCGCTGAGGTCATCCCATTTGTCAGGATATCCGACTTTCACGCCATAGGCCATGAGTTTCTCGAGAGCAACCTTCTTCGTATCCTCGCACATCCATTCCTGGTTTTTGATTCTCTCGGCAAGGGATGCCTGAAGATTGTGGATGAGCTCCAGCATTTCCTCTTTCGCTTCCTTGGAGAAATATTTCTTAACGTACATCTGGCCCACAGCATCCGACATCAGGCCGTCCACGAGGCCCTCTGCCATCTTCCATCTCGGGGTCTTCTCCTGAACTCCGAAAATCTTTTTGTTGAAGTCGAAATTCTCGTCGGAGAAGTCGTCGGAAAGTATGTTGGAAGCGCTGTTTATGAGCTGCCATCTGTAGATGTCCTTGAGGTCGTCGAGAGAGGCTGTCATCAGAATCTCGCATGCCTTTGCCACCGGTTCCGGCTGTCCGAGATCCACTTCATCGGTCTTGTCGAAACGGTAATTCTTCATATATTCTTTCCAGTCGAATCCGCCGCAGACCGCAATGAGGGAGTCAACGCTCATCTTGTGGTAGTTGGCTTCGGTGTCGCGCTGCTTCTCCTTGGAATAATAAGGTACTGCAATGCTCGTCTCGATGTCCCAGATGCGCTGCACCTTGTCGCGTGACTCTTCCGGAGAATAGCCGGTGAGCACGAACAGGCGTACCATGTGCTCCTTCATGGCTTCCCTGACCATCACGTTCTGGGGATCCCCGGAGAGGTAATAGTCCCGGTTGCCGAGGGAAAGTCCGCTCTGGCTGATGCAAACGATGTTGTTGTCGGCGTCTTTCTCGTCGGCGCTGATGAACATCGAGAAGAGGAGGTCATCGTGCTCCCTGGCGCAGTATGCGAGGAGTTCCTCCCTTGTGCTGATGGCGTCGATTTCAGCAATGTGAGCCTTGAGAGGGGCTGCACCTTCATTGTTAAGCCTTACGGAATCCATCATCATATTGAAGAGGTCTCCGATTTTCTGCTCAACGCTGCCTTTCTTGTTGTCTGCAGCGGCAATCTCCTTGATCAGCTCCGCGAGCGCCTTCACGTTGTCGTCACTGACCTTGGTGACGGTTCCCCACATCGGGTATTCCTTCGGCTGGGGATTGAAGTCTGCCCAATGTCCGGTGGCGTATCTTGCGAAGTCGTCACCTGCGCGGACAGTTGTGTCCATGTAGGCGTAATTGATTCCGGCCGTCTTGACCGGTGTCCTTCCGCAACCTGCCGCAATCATCATGGCGGCGCAGAAGATGAGAATCCTTGTTTTCATTGTATCAATAATTTAGAATTTGTTTTGTCTCATTGTTTTCTGCTGCAAAGTTACTGTGATTTGTGAGATTATGGAAATTTTCAGGTGGACAATTCTGAAGTGGAATTATTTGATTATCAATATTATATATATGGACAATGTGGACATCGCCACGGATGTCGCATGTCCGGTGCGCTTTGAACTTTCTCCGCAATAGCTTAAATTTGCCGGAAATCTGTCAGAACATTATGATAAATGTAGCGATTTTCGTGTCGGGAAGCGGCACAAACTGTGAGGCCATCATCAGGCATTTCCAGAATTCAGAAAAGGTAAAGATTGTCCTGGTACTCAGCAACAGGGCAGATGCCTATGCACTCGTACGTGCGTCCGGACTCGGGGTCGAGACCGTGGTGATGCCGAAGAAGGAATTCATGCAGCAGGACCTTCTGATGCCGCTCATGGAGAAGTACAATGTGGATTTCATCGTCCTGGCGGGTTTCCTGCTGGTCGTTCCGGAATTCCTCATCGATGCATATCCGCGCAGAATCATCAATCTTCATCCGGCCCTTCTGCCCAAGTTCGGCGGTATCGGAATGTACGGACATCATGTGCATGAGGCCGTGAAGGCTGCAGGGGAGACCGAGACGGGCATGACTGTACACTATGTCAGCAGCGAGGTTGACGGGGGAGAAATCATAGCTCAGTTCTCCACTCCGGTTTCTCCGGATGACACTCCGGACGACATTGCCGCCAAGGAGCATGTGCTGGAGATGGAGCATTTCCCTGAGGTTGTGCATCAGGTTCTGGACAATTTCGAATCTTCAAGGGACTGAGGCTCCCTTTGTACCGGCAACAAAGTGACAAAATATTTTACAGCAGGTGTCTAATTTTTTGACACCTGCTCTTTTTTGTGTTTTGTTTAAATAGCTTATGGTCAATCAGTTATATCGACTGGCACGGGAATGGCTACGGAATGTGCAAAAACATCAAAAGGATGAACAGATTCGGTATTTCAATATTGACCCTTGCGGTTGCGGCATTTTCCGGAACAACCGTTTCCGCGCAGGATGCGGAAGGCGGAAAAATGACATTGAAGCAGTGCATGCAATATGCCGTGGACAATTCCTACAAGGTTCTCATAAGCGGAGCAGAAGTTTCGGACGCGCGGGTGGACAGGCTCGAGGCCATTCTCAAGGCTTTCTCCCCTTCAGTGGAGGCGGGGAGCTACGGTTATTACAATTTCGGACGTTCAGTTGACCCTGAGACCAACACTTATGTTTCCGTGACGTCTTTCAACAACGGCTACTCCCTCTCCGGAGGAATCACTCTTTTCAACGGTTTCTCTGCCGTGAACAATATACGGATTGCCAGGACCTCGGTGCAGATGGGACTTGACAAAGAGCGTCAGACCATAGACCAGCTCTGTCTCGCGACTATGGAAGCGTTCTATAATGTCGTGTATTACAAGGAATTGACATCGATTCTCGAATCCCAGAAGGCCACTGCCGAAGCGGCTCTGTCCCTTGTCAGAAAGCAGGAAGAACTCGGCCAGAAAGGCTATGCAGACGTGGTGGAGATGGAAGCTGACCTCGCTGACTGGAATTATAAATACATCGATGCGTCGAACAAGCTTGCAGATGCCTATGTCACCCTGAAAGATCTGATGTTCTGGCCTTCACAGGACAGCCTGGACGTGGATGCCCGGATGGTTGCTGAAGGTTATGAGGACCCTTACGGCCGCTCTTTCATGCAGGAGAATTCCGATATTGACTATACGGCGCTCGCGGAACTGAATCCTGCCGTCCAGATAGCGAAGAATACATTGCGAAATGCCGGTTATGAGCTCAAGACCGCGAAATGGAGATTCACTCCGTCTCTCTCGTTCTACGGTGGCTGGTCCACGAGCTACTATACCTATCCGGGCAAAGAGGGGTATGTCGCTACTCCTTTCCATACTCAGTTCAAAAACAATGGGGGAGAATATCTGCAGCTTTCGTTGAGTTTTCCTATATATGACAGATTGTCAAGGGTTTCCGATCTCCGGCGGAAGAAGAATGCCTACGTGCGTGCAAATGCTGACTACGAGGGAAAGGTGCGTGAGGTGGAGGCCGAAATCCACCGGGCCGTACAGGACAGGAACGGAGCCTCTGCAGCCTATCTGCAGGCCCAGCGCAGGGCTGACGTGCAGGAAGTTGCATGGAGCTTGAACCGGAGGAAATATGAGGAGGGCCTCGTGTCGGTATTGGACTACCAGAAGGCTGCGGACAATTATCTGAATGCCAAGGCCGAGCGCCTGAATTCGCTGCTCCAGTTCTATCTGAAGCGCAGTGTCGTGGATTATTACAACGGTATTCCTTATATCGATCAGTTTTGAAAAATAATGTAACTATGGATAAGATTATCGAAAAGAAAAAAGGCCTCGCAGCCGCATTTACCAGAAAGTCATTGCCATATTGGGGACTTGGATTGCTGGCCATCTTCATTCTCTGGCTCGTCCTCAGGGACGGTTCCCCGACTCTCCGGGTGAACGGCGACTCCTTGACAATCAATGAAGTGACCCGTGGTGAGTTCAATGACTATATTCGTGTCAGCGGACAGGTGCAGCCGATGACCACCGTGCAGATCAGTCCGCAGGAAGGCGGGGTAGTGGAGAAAATCATCATTGAGGAAGGGTCTCACGTAAGGGCCGGTGACGAGATATTGCGCCTGAGCAATGACAATCTCGACCTGCAGATCCTGAATTCCGAGGCCGAGCTTGCCGAGAAGGAGAACATCCTCCGCAACACTCTCATTTCCATGGAACAGCAGAAGCTTTCACTGAGGCAGGACCAGCTCCAGCTCCAGTCGGATGTCAACAGGCTTAGACGTAAATATCTGCAGAACAAGTCGTTGTATAAGGAGAAGCTGATTGCACGTGAGGATTATCTGACTTCCAAGGAGGATTATGAACTGGCTGCGGGCAAGTTGCAGTTGGTCAAGGACAGGGCGAAGCAGGACAGTCTGTACAGGGCCGTGGAGATTGACCAGATGCAGGAGAGCCTGGACAATATGCGCAAGAATATGCTTATGATCCGCCGGAGGAAAGACAATCTGACCATCAAGGCTCCTATTGACGGGGAACTCGGTCTTCTGGATGTGGTGCTGGGCCAGTCCGTTTCTGCCGGGACGAAGATCGGGCAGATCAATAATCTCGACAGTTACAAGATTGAGGCCCAGATAGATGAACATTATATTGACCGTGTGACATCGGGCCTTTCCGCGACTTTCCAGAGGCAGAATGATTCCTATGATGCCGTTATACGCAAGGTTTATCCGGAGGTGCGCGACGGAAAGTTCAAGGCTGATTTCAAGTTCGGAGGTGAGGTTCCGGACAATATCAGGACGGGCCAGACATATTATCTGAACCTGCAGCTCGGCCAGCCTGAGACCGCCGTGCTCGTGCCCCGCGGAACGTTCTATCAGAAAACCGGAGGAAAATGGATATTCGTGGTTTCTCCTGACGGCGGCAAGGCAGTCCGCCGTGAAATCCGCATCGGACGTCAGAATCCTCAGTATTACGAAGTCCTCGACGGTCTCAATCCCGGCGAAAAGGTCATCACCTCCGACTATGACTCCTTCGGTGACAATGAAGTCCTGGTATTTTAGAAACGAACAGAATGAAACCAAAAGACATTGCAATCAAATCCCTGACGCTCGGTATCGGCTTGGCTATCAGTGTAATACTCATAGCGAAGATCTGCTTCGAACTCAGCTACGACCGCTGCTACCGGGATTCGCAGAACATATATCAGATCAGGACGGGCTTCATCCAGCAGGGAAACGACATCGACTACGGCCAGGTCAGCGGAGGGGTAGCACCCGGTTTCAGGCAATACGTGCCGGGAGTGGAATATGCTACAAGGACGACTTTCCTTGTGGAAAGCGACCGCTTCAAGGATGAGGACCGGAATGTGATAACCGGCGACCTGATTCTCGCCGACACATCCTATTTCGATGTCTTCCCTGCAAAGATTCTCGCAGGAGATCCGAAACAGGCACTTTCCGTGGCCGCCAGCCTGATGGTCTCGAGGACGTTTGCAGAGAAACTCGGCGGGGTCCGGGAAGCAGTCGGCAAAGTGATTGAGAGCGAGGAATATGAAGGGTACAAGATGACTGTCGCGGGTGTGTTCGAGGACTTCCCTTATCAGAGTTCCCAGAAATACGACATTCTCCTTTCAATGGAATCTTACGGCAAGAGTTCCACTGAGAATTGGCTCGGAAACGACAGGTATAAGGGATACGTCCGTCTTGCGGAAGGCGTTGACTACAAGATGCTTGACCCGGCAATCCGGCTGATGCAGGAGAAGAACCAGCCTCTTGAGCAGATTGAGAAGGCC
>SFNZ01000111.1 GCA_004552615.1 Bacteroidales bacterium
AAGATTTTCATGACAATCCCCACAGACCCTGCTGTAGAAAACCACATAAGTTCCTTCTTTAAGGGAGCTGAGGTCCCTGACACGTTCCTTTACCGGACGTTCCCCGCGTGACGGCCCGTCAGGAGAGCCCAGTATCGAAGTCGGCACTCCCTTTTTGGAGAGTACCCCGCCCACCTTGATTTCCGGAATCCGGCTGCCGGGCATGGCACGTGACAGGATGTCATCCATGACATTGGCAAACGAGAGAACCATAAGGGAGTCATTCTCCCTCCGCCACACCTCGCGCCGAGGAAATATATAATTATCAATCAAATACTTGCAACCTTCCTTATATCTGCCGTCGCGCTGGTAGGAAAGATAATGAAGAAGATCTCCTGCCATCTGCCTGTAAATCCCTGGCACGTCCGCTGACTTACCGGCTACAATGTCAATCAGGCCGTTCACGTCAGCAACGGAGAATCCCTCCTGGAGAGTCCCGAACAACTCCCTGAAAAACGCATCCGAATCAGGCCCTCCGTACTGATATTCATTTTCTTCACGCAAGACATCCAGCATGCTCATCAGAGCTTCAGAATCCAGTTTCCTGCCCCTGATGATGCCGTCAGCATCGACCAGGAACATGGCCGGAGTCTTCAATACCCCGTATTTCCGCTGGAAATCGGAATCCAATTCAGGATCCCAAAGATGCCTGGTTCTCACATCCGGAGCAGTAATCTTGAAACGCTCTTCCACATAACTGTCCCATGCAAGCGAATCCGTGCCGACAAATACGGCAGTGAAATCCACATCCGGATTCTCCTCCTGCAGGAGATTCCTCAACAGGATGCTCTGGGCGAGACAGTTCGGGCATCCGGTATCATAGAAAAAAAGCACCGACGGCCTCCTGGAAGGGGTTTCGGGGAAAAGAGGGGCCGGATCGCCTGACCTGTCTCTCAGAATCAGACGCGGGGCAGCCTTTCCCACAAGCGACTCCCTGTTGAAGTCGGCGAATATCCTGGCATCCATCAGTTCGATATCGCTTGACATCTTCACTTCACCCGGAATGAACCATCTGTCAACGAGATGCACAGCCACTGCCTCGACTCCCATCACCTTGGACTCCCGGTAATGACGATATAGCCAGAGGGCAACATATTGTCTTGTAAGGGAATCCCGGCACGTGCCTATTAGGAAATCCGATTCCTCCTCCTGCTCGGTGATGCTCATGCGGGACATTGTCTTGACATATTCTCCGAGCTTCGCACCGAGGAGATTCAATGCAGTGGAATCCTGCATTTCTGCTACATCAGCGCATGCCGCATTGCCACGAGACGGCTGCGGGAGGAACATGAACATGGCCACTATGGGCAGCAATATGATGAACCTGCGCATTTCCGGATGCATTTCAATGTACTTCAGGCAGGACGACACCTTCAGGCAGGAAGAGTGACGTATCTCCGTGATGCCTGAGTATGTCCCGGACTGCAGATGATGAGATATGGGCGAACTCCTGTGCCGTAGGGATGATTATCGTCTCGACGTCAGGTGCAAGCCTCCTGTTGGCGTCCGCAATGGAGCGCTCGGTCTCGAAATCTATCATGTTGCGGACTCCCCTGACGATATGCCTGATGCATTTCTCGCGGCATGTGTCCACAGTGAGATTGTCATACTTTATTATTGACACGCCTTCCAGCCCGGCCACCGCCTGGCGGATGATGTCAATCCTCTGGTCCATGTCGAAGAACCCGCGTTTGTCCTGGTTGATGCCGACGGCCACGACCACTTCATCGAACATTGTCAATGCCCGTTTCAATATATTCAGATGTCCTGCGGTGAACGGGTCGAAAGATCCCGGGAACAGAGCTTTGGTTTTCATTTCAATAAAAATTTCAATTTTACAATCTCCAGTCTATCGGGGTCTTCCCCTCGGCGGCCAGGATCTCGTTTGTCTTCGAGAAATGCCGGCATCCGAAGAATGCCCCGCGTGCAAGCGGAGACGGATGGGCGGCCTCGAGTACATGATGGCGTGAAGTGTCTATCAACGCCTTCTTGTTACGGGCGAAATTCCCCCACAGGAGGAAAACGACGCCTTCACAATGTGCTGATATATAGCTTATCACGGCATCCGTGAATTGCTGCCAGCCGATTGCGCTGTGCGAAGCGGGCTCCCCTGCCCTGACAGTGAGCACGGAATTGAGAAGGAGGACTCCCTGGGAGGCCCATCCTCTCAAGTCCGGACAACCGCTCATCCTGATGCCAAGGTCAGTTTCTATCTCCCTGAAAATATTCCTCAACGACGGCGGAGGCGTGACGTCGGCCGGCACCGAGAAAGAAAGCCCCATGGCCTGGCCGTATCCGTGATAAGGATCCTGGCCGAGGATGACGACTTTGACCTTGTCAACAGGTGTCAGTTCGAATGCCTTGAATATCTCGTTTCCGGGAGGGAAAATCCTGCGTCCCTCTGCCTTCTCCCGGTGCAGCTGCTGCACCAAAGACAAGAAATAGGGCTTGTCGAACTCGTCTTCAAGAGCCTCTTTCCAGCTCGGTTCTATCCTGACGTCCATCTCTATGCGAAAATATAATCCACAACATCATCGATGGTCCTGACATATATGAATTCAAGACCCCTGATATATATTTCGTTGATGTCTTCTATGTCCTTGCGATTCTCCTCGGAGATGATGATGACCGACACTCCCGCCCTCTTGGCTGCGAGTATCTTCTCCTTGATTCCTCCTACCGGCAGCACCCTTCCCCTCAAAGTCATCTCCCCGGTCATTGCAACACCGCTCCTGACAGGCTTGCCACGCAGGGCGGAAAGCATTGAACTTACGATGGTTATGCCCGCAGACGGACCGTCCTTCGGCACAGCACCCTCCGGGACGTGCACGTGGATGTCCTTCTTGTCGAAGTCCTCGGAAGTGATTCCGGCCATTTCAGGATGCGCCTTGATGTACTGGTAGGCAATGGTAGCGGACTCTTTCATGACATTGCCGAGGTTTCCGGTCATGGACAACTGTCCCTTTCCGGCGCTCACCGAACTTTCGACGAAGAGAATCTCGCCGCCTGACTGGGTCCATGCGAGACCTGTCACGACGCCCGTGCCCTCGTTGCCTTTCTGCTTGTCATGGAATGAAGTAGGGAGTCCCAGATACTCTTTCAGATGCTCTTTCCTGATGACTGAAGGATATTCCTCCTCCATCGCTATTTTCCTGGCTGTCACCCTGGCTATCTTGGCTATCTGCTTCTCAAGTCCGCGGACTCCGGACTCATGGGTATATTTGTCTATGATGTCTGACATCGCTGTCTTGTCAATCTTGAGGCTCCGCTTGTCTATTCCGTGCTCCTCAAGCTCTTTCGGCACGAGGAATTTCTTCGCGATTTCCATCTTCTCCTCTGCAAGATATCCGGTCACGTTGATAAGTTCCATCCTGTCGAGAAGAGCCGGCTGGATGGTGGATATGTCGTTGGCCGTGGTGATGAACAGGACATGCGAGAGGTCGTAGTCGATGTCCAGATAATTGTCATGGAAAGTCACATTCTGCTCAGGGTCAAGCACTTCAAGCAATGCGGACGAAGGGTCGCCCTTGAAATCGCTGCTGAGCTTGTCAATCTCGTCCAGGACCATGACCGGGTTCGATGTGCCGGCCCGGCTGATTCCGTTCAGGATACGTCCCGGTAGAGCTCCTATATAGGTCTTGCGATGTCCCCTGATCTCGGCCTCGTCATGCATTCCACCGAGGGCAATCCTGACATATTTCCTTCCGATGGCCTTGGCAATGGACTTTCCGAGACTCGTCTTGCCTACTCCCGGAGGCCCGTAGAGGCAGAGTATCGGAGACTTCATGTCGCCTCTCAGTTTCAGCACCGCGAGGTATTCAATGATTCTCTCTTTCACCTTCTCGAGACCGTAATGGTCGGCGTCGAGCACTTTCCTGGCATGTTTGAGGTCGAGATTGTCCTTGGAAATGCTGTTCCACGGCAGTTCCAGCATGAATTTGATATAGTTGTACTGGATGCTGTAGTCCGGAGATGAAGGATTGTATTTCTCGAGCTTGGACATTTCCTTGTTGAAAATCTCCCCGACAGCCTCCGGCCAGTCCTTTTTGGCGGCCTCTGCGCGGAGTTTTTCGAAATCCTCGTCCTCGTCCATGCCGAGCTCCTCCTGAATGGTACGGAGCTGGTTGTTCAGGTAGTATTCCCTCTGCTGCTGGTCAATCTCTGTCTTTACCTTGGAATTGATTTCCTGCTTGATTTTCAGGAGTTCAACCTGGGTGTCAAGCACGTTGAGCAGCTTCATCGCGCGCACC
>SFNZ01000112.1 GCA_004552615.1 Bacteroidales bacterium
TGCTGACCGAATGGAAACAGTTCAGGATGCCGCAATGGGACAAAGTCAAAAACCTGATGAAGACACCTCTCGTCATAGACGGAAGAAACATATACGACCCGGAGGCCATGGCCGAAGCAGGATTTTCCTATGCCTGCATAGGCCGCGGATTCGGACTGTAGGAAATAGTATCTGAACATGGAAAGACCTCATTACAAGACAGTTGTCATTTCAGACGTTCACCTTGGCGCGCCTCATTCAAAAGTCAGGGAAGTATCGGAGTTCCTCAGCGCTGTGGACTGCGACAGGCTCATCATGAACGGCGACATAATCGACGGCTGGCAGCTGAAGAATTCCAATGACAAATGGAACACTTCACACTCCGCGTTTTTCCGGGTCATCATGAAGATGATGGAGAAACACGGAACCGAGGTCATCTATGTTTCCGGCAATCACGATGACTTCCTCGATCCTCTTGTCCCTTCAAGACTCTTCAACATAAGATTCGTGAATGAATATATCCTGAAAGAGGAGGGACATTCGTACATAGTCATCCACGGGCATGCTTTCGACAGCATAACTGCCCAGATGAGATGGATCGCGAAGCTCGGGGACAAGGCCTACAATCTCCTGCTGCGTTTCAACAACGTCTGGAACAGGGCCAGGGTGCGCCAGGGCAAAGGCTACTACTCATTCTCGAAAGTCATCAAGCACAGAGTCAAACAAGCCGTTTCGCTATTGTCAGGCTTCGAGTCCGACCTCTCGGACTTCGCCAGGGCCAAAGGCTGTGACGGCATCATCTGCGGGCATATACACAACCCGGAGGACAAAATCATCAAAGGAGGAATCCATTATCTCAATTCCGGAGACTGGGTGGAGTCACTGACCGCACTCGTGGAGGACACCGGAGGAAAATGGTCAATCGTGAAATATACTGATTTCATAGTCGGAGTATGAGGTATCTATTTATCATTCAAGGAGAAGGTAGAGGGCATCTGACCCAGGCGATGACATTGGAGAGACTGCTCACATCGCACGGGCACGAAGTCGTGAAAATGCTTGTCGGCAAAAGCGAATCGAGGACAGTGCCGGCATTTTTCACCAATGGTGTAAAGGCCCCTGTAGCATATTTCGAGACGATGAATTTTGTCACGGCGTCGAGCGACAAGAGACCTGACGCATTGAAGACAATCCTATTCAATGTGACTTTCTCGCCTAAGCTCGTACCTTCTATCTCAATGATAAAGAACGAGATACGCAGCTGTTCCCCAGACGTGATAGTGAACTTCTACGAGCTTCTCGGTACCGTGGCCCACGACCTCAGGGCAAGGGACATCCCGATGATATGCATCGGCCACCAGTTCCTGTTCCTGCACGAAGATTTCAGTGTACCAGAATATGCCGGATTCGAGGGGCACATTGCCCTGAACCTTTTCAGCAAAGCCATCAGCAACGGCGCGGCCAAGATTCTCGCCCTTTCATTCAGGCCCATGCCGGATGACCCGAAGCGCAAGATTAAAGTCGTTCCTCCACTCTTGAGACCGGAAGTCCTCGCCTACAGGCAAAGCCCTGAATTCCGCGACGGAGGCTACATTCTCGGATACATGCTGAACGCCGGATTCGCTGAAGAAGTAATGGACTGGCACAATGCACATCCGGACATCCCCCTGCATTTCTTCTGGGACAATGCTGCCGAAGCCCCCGTCAAGGAAATTGACCGGAATCTATCATTCTATTACCTGAATGACAAGGAGTTCCTGCGCCAGATGGCAGGTTGCCGGGCATATGCGTCAACCGCCGGTTTCGAGTCCATCTGCGAGGCGATGTACCTCGGGAAACCGCTCATGATGGTTCCGTCGCATATAGAGCAAAAATGCAATGCCTATGATGCCACGAAATACAATGCAGCGGTCGAGTCGGAACGGTTCGACCTGAGCGTGCTCCTGGATTTTGCCGAGAAAGATTTCAAGCGTGACGAAGGATTCCCTGAATGGGCATTGTCAGCAGAAGAAGTCTTCTTAAGAGAAATGGAAAATATCTGAAAAACAGTCTGTTGCTTCAATCACCAACGGCCGGAAGCGCCTCCTCCTCCGAATGAGCCTCCGCCGAATCCGCCGAATCCACCTCCGGAGAAACCGCCACCGGAGAATCCCCCGAACGAGCCTCCTGGACGTCCAGATATCGGGCCGAAGAATATATATGGGTCAGGGTCGCGCGAAGAACGGTTGCCTCCCCCGCCACCTTTGCCTCGTAATGCAATAACCAGAATAATCATGACCAGCATTATGAAGGCCAATGCCAGAAGAGCTTCTGCAAGATCATCCTCGTCATTGCCCCGAGGTTCGGAAATCTCTCCCGATGCCAAAGCCATGAGAACATCAACTGCTGCGGACACGCCTCCGAAATAGTCCTCCTCCCGGAAATGCGGAATCATCTCCTGCTCGATTATGCGCTTGCAGTATGAATCAGGGATAGCTCCTTCGAGCCCGTATCCAACCTGTATGGATACAGCACCGGAAGAAGACGTCGTCTTGGGCTTGACCAGTATGACAATACCGTTATTGAAATCCTTGGAGCCGACACCCCAGTCAAGGCCTATGCGGACTGCCATCTCCGCCGGTTCATATCCTTCGAGGTCAGAAACCGTAACAACAGTAATCTGGTTCGACGTGGAATCGTCGAAAGCCACAAGCCTCTGCTCCAATGAGAAGGTCTGGCCTGAATTAAAGATACCTGCAAGGTCATTCACTAGCCGCTGAGGTTCAGGCCTTTCCGGCACTCCTGCAAGACAGGCAAATGATGCCGGGATGCAAAAGAAAAGTACCAGCAATAACAACGGCGGGAAGATATGGCGTTTCATCATTTTCATAAACCGCTCTCCCCTGCATCATCACCGGCAATGTCACCGAACGTAACCTCATCCGGAAGTTCATTCACATCATCATCAGCATAAGGGAAATAAGCCTTGAGCTTGCTGCCTATCAGGGATACCGTCTCACAAAGCCCTCCGACAAATTGTCCCGATGCAAATCTGGAGGACAGAAGTCCGCATACATCTTTCCAGAAACCGTCCGGAACAACATCGTTTATGCCTTTGTCTCCGAGCACAGCCAACTTACGGTCTGACGGAGAGACATAAATGAGCACAGCATTCCTGGCTGCAGTACGTTCCATCTTCAGGGCATGAAAAGTCCGGAGGGCCCGTTCCTTGGGCTCCCCTGGACATCTGCTGTCTATATGTATCCTGATTTCTCCCGAGGTGGAATGCTCCGCCTCAGCAACAGCGCCGGACACAAGAGCGCACTCTTCTTCGGAAAGAAATCTCTTCATATTTTCAGATTATTGTCAGAACTCCACTTTCGGTGCGATCTGTGCGCCCTCTGCAGCCTTGAAATAGCCTTTCTGTTCGAAATTGAACATTGAAGCGATAATATTTGCCGGGAAACTGCGGACCTGGGTGTTATATGCCTTGGCAGTATCGTTGAACTTCTGACGTTCCACTGTAATCCTGTTCTCCGTACCTTCGAGCTGTGCCTGGAGTTCGAGGAAATTCTGGTTCGCCTTGAGGTCAGGATACTGTTCCACAGACACGAGAAGGCGTCCAATGGCGTTGCCGAGTTCGCCCTGGGCGGACTGGAATGCAGCAATGCTCTCTTCAGTCAGTTTGTCAGGATCCACTGTCACCTGTGTAGCCTTGGCCCTTGCTTCGATGACAGCCTCGAGAGTGGAACTCTCATGTGAGGCATATCCCTTAACGGTAGCCACGAGATTGGGAATCAGGTCAGCCCTGCGCTGATACACGTTTTCTACCTGGGACCACGCGGCTTTTACGCCTTCGTCTGCAGTCACAAGACCATTGTAAGTGTTCTTCACCCAGACAAAGAGTCCGAGAATGACAGCTGCTGCAATCAGCAATCCGATAAGACCTTTCTTCATATCAATACAATTCTAGGTTATTATTCAGTTACGTTCCTCACGCAGCGGACAGAAGCATTGAACCCGGTCTTGTGCGCTGAGCCGGCCATAATATCAGGCTTTTCCACATATATCATGCGATAGAGGGCCTGCTCCTCTTCATCATCAGGGACTGTCACTGTCTCTGCAGACCAATATACGGCATAGGTCAGGCTGCCGTAGAATGAACTGCCATCTGATGTCCAGGTGGAATATCCTGTAGGAATTGACGAGAAACCTGTACGATTCGTAATCTTTACAGCAGGCCAGTATTCCCACATCCT
>SFNZ01000034.1 GCA_004552615.1 Bacteroidales bacterium
CCCGGGGTCGGGAGCGATTAGCAAAAGTCCAGTGGCCTTTTGCAGCGAGCAGCCCGAAGGGACGGTAGGGATTTAGGAAAAGGGTAGCGTATATAAAATTGAAGTGCGTTGGCCTTTGCCCGCATAGAGCGAGACTTCCTCTGAAAAACAGCTATTTGCGACTTGCGAAACTTAAATCAATATAATTGGTACAGATTTTTAATTCGAATAGAAATGATAATACTTGTTATTAACTGCGGAAGTTCCTCTATCAAGTACCAACTGCTTGATATGAAGAACGATGACGTGTACGATGTCCTCGCGAAGGGCATCGTGGAGAAAATCGGACTGGAGACCGGATGCCTCCAGCATACCGCCACCGGCAAGGACAAGCATGTGATTGACATGCCGATTCCTGACCACAAGGTAGGAATGAAGCTCGTCCTCGACACTCTTACCGATCCTGAACTCGGAGTCCTCAAGTCTCTCGATGACATCGAGGCAGTAGGACACAGAATCGTGCATGGAGGAGAGTATTTCTCTTCAAGCGCACTCGTGAACGAGGATGTGCTCGAGAAAATCGGAATCTGCTGCGATTTCGCCCCTCTTCACAACCCTGCCCACCTTCTCGGCATCAGGGCCGTTCAGGCAGTTCTCCCTTCGGTTCCGCAGGTTGTCACCTTTGACACCGCTTTCCACCAGACAATTCCGGCTTATGCATATATGTACGGACTTCCGTATGAGTGCTATTCCAAATACCGCGTCCGCAAATACGGAGCCCACGGTACAAGCCATCAGTTCGTCGCAGAGAAAGGTGCGAAATTCGCCGGTCTCGACATCCACAATTCCAGGATAATCACCTGCCACATCGGCAACGGAAGCTCCATCACGGCAGTTCTCAACGGCCGTTCTGTGGACACCTCCATGGGATTCACCCCTCTCGACGGAGTCATCATGGGAACCAGGTGCGGCAGCATTGACCCGAACATCATCCCTTACCTGATGAAGAAGGAGAACCTGACTCCGGACGAGATGACCGTGATAATGAACAAGAAGAGCGGTTTCCTCGGCATTTCCGAGGCTTCATCCGATGCACGTGACCTCGACGCCCTCGCAAATTCCGGTGACGTCAAGGCCAAACTCGCCCTCAAGATGCTTACCTACGGCATCATCAAGACCATCGGCCAGTATGCGGCCGTGATGAACGGAGTTGACCTCATTGTGTTCACAGGCGGTATCGGGGAGCATAACAGCCGTCTCCGCCGCAGGGTTTGCGAGAACCTCTCGTACCTCGGGCTCAAATTCGACTATGAGGCCAATACCGCATTCGGGGAGGATGCCATCATAACGCTTCCGGACTCCCAGGTGAAGGCCGCTCTCATCACCACCGACGAGGAAATCGTGATTGCGCGCGACACGATGCACATTGTAATGAGTGAAGAAGAAAACTGATACGACATATTATGATTACAAGTTTCTCAGACGTATTTGCAGACCTCAAGGAAAAGGGTATCTGCAAGAAAATGGTCGCAGCATGGGCTGTTGACGAGCACACCATAGAAGCTGCCTCCAAGGCAGTCGACCTCGGCTTCGTAACCGCCACCCTCGTTGGTGACGCCAAGATGATTGAGGATGTATGCGAGAAAAAAGGCATCGACATCTCCAAGTTCGAGATTATCGGCAATCCGGACGAGCTCAAGGCCGTTGCACAGGCAGTACAGCTCGTTCATGACGGAGACGGTGACGTCCTCATGAAGGGACTATGCAGCACTGACAAGTTCCTCCGTGCAATCCTGAACAAGGAGACCGGTCTCCTTCCTCCTAAGGCCCTTCTCAGCCACGTAGGCGTGATCGAGAGCCCGAATTACCACAAGCTCCTCTTCCTTACGGACATGGCTGTTGTCCCTCTTCCGGACCTCAAGCAGAAGATGACTCTTACGAACTATGTCGTGAAGGTTGCCAAGTCATTCGGCATCACCACTCCTAAGGTTGCATTCCTCGCAGCTTCCGAGCAGGTGCTCGCTTCAATGCCGGCATGCCTCGAGGCTGCAGCTCTCTCCAAGATGGTGGACAGGGGACAGATCAAGGGCTGCATTGCAGACGGTCCTCTCGCCCTCGACGTGGCCATCGACAACGAGTCCGTGGAAATCAAGAAGCTCACCAGCAAAGTGGCAGGCGACGCAGACTGCCTCGTATTCCCTAACATCGAGTCAGCCAACGTATTCTGGAAGACCAACTCCAAGCTCTCCTCAGGAGTACGCCAGGCAGGCATGCTCGTGGGTACGACTGCACCTTGTATCCTTGCGAGCCGTGCCGACAGCGTGGACACCAAGCTCAATTCCATCGCCGAGGCTGTTCTCAGCGTACTTTGATGAAGCGAAGGACTACAATCAAGGACATCGCCCAGCAGGCAGGAGTCTCCGCCGCCCTCGTCTCGATGGCACTCAATGCGCGTTTCGGGCCTGACGGAAAGCCCAACTGCAGGGTAAAGAAAGAAACTATATTGAGAATCAGGGATATAGCCGAATCTCTCGGCTATATCCCCAATAATGCTGCAGCACAGATAAGCAGCGGAAAAAGCCGCAATATTGCGGTAATCACCTCCGACATCTCCAATGCATTCTTCGCCGAGATTTCGAAGCACATCGAGAACATGGCTTACGAGTCGGGCTACAATGTATTTTTCGCCAGCAGTGACGAGAATTCGGAAAAGATGAAGAATGTAGTTTACAATCTCCTGAGGGTCGGAGTGGACGGATTCATCATGGTCCCGTCATCCACTGATCCGGACGTCCTCAGCCACTTGAGGAATCTCAAGATGCCGGTTGTTTTCCTCGAAAGGGACATACCCGAATATGCAGAGGCAGGCCGTATAGTCCTCGACAACGAACAGACTTGCCGTATCGCAGTCCGCGAACTCTATGATGCCGGATGCCGGCATATAGAACAGATAACCTATGACCTGAACATATCGACCATCCTCCAGAAGAATGCCGGATACTATAAGGCGATGGAGGAGCTCGGGCTCTCTTCCGTGGCGAGGATCAGCAGCGTACGTCACGGAGCCAATGTCGCAGAGATGGTGGAGATAGTCCGGGATGCTGCGGAAAGGGGAGTTGACGGACTTTTCCTGCCTACCAACACCATCACTGTCAGGACTTTGCAAGCCATGAAAATCCTTGGGCTCAAGGTTCCGGATGACATTGCGATAGTAGGATTCGACAGTTGTGACCTTTTCTATCTCAACGACCCGACAATTTCCTATATATATCAATCAACAGTCGATCTCGCGCAGATGTCTTTCCGCATGCTCCTCGACATGATAGAGGAAAACAGCGGACCTGCCACCGTAATTCTCCAGCCCCAGCTTGTCCGCGGAGGCTCTACAATGCGCAGTTTCTGAGCAAGGAAATTGAAAAAAATATTGCATTTATTCATTTCTTTTTTAAATTTGCATGTGCGCACGGATGCGCTTTTATTTTTGGGGAATTGTTTAAACGTGTAAACAAAGCTATAACACATTACAATGACCTTTGGGACACATAATTAACATTAATTTAACTATCCTGAAACCGCGTTATCATATTGACATGCGAAATTTGCAGGATGAAAATTGGAACTAATTGAACACAACTGATAAATAATGGACAGAAGAAATTTCCTAAAGACAACAGGCGCGGTAGTAGCTGCCACGGCTCTCCCGCCTACAATCCTTTCCTGCCGAAAGGAGGACTCATCTGTTCCGGTGAACTACAGCACCGAATTGCTTGTCGCCGGCGGAGGTCCTGCAGGGGTGTGCGCCGCGCTTGCTGCTGCACGCATGGGTATCAGGACGATGATTATCGACAGCGGCAACTGTCTCGGCGGAATGGCAACCAAAGGGCTGGTCGGCCCGTTCATGACCTGCTATGACAGCACCGGAGAACAGATGATAATAAAAGGAATATTCGGCGAGATAGTGGACAGGCTCGTGGAAAAGGGCTGGGCATTGCATCCGGAGGGCATCAGGGCGCAGACTCCTTATTCCGCATGGATCAAGGAAGGACATGACCATGTTACTCCTTTCGAGCCGGAAGGCCTCAAATATCTTCTTGACGTGATGATGGCGGAAGCCGGGGTGAAAGTGCTCTATCATGCATCCTTCCTGAGTCCGGTAATGAAGGGCGATACCATCACCGGGGCCACAGTCTTCACCAAGGAAGGCATCCAGCAGATAAATGCCCGAATAGTGATAGACGCAACTGGAGACGGAGACGTTGCATTCCGTGCAGGAGTACCGTGCGAGATGGGAAGCGTCGAAAGGGGCGGGAAAATCCAGCCGACCTCCCTGTTCTTCCGTATAAACAATGTCGATTCAGCTTGTCTCGAGGCGGACGTCAACAAGCATCTGCCGGAGTTCAGGAGAGTCAACAATGTGAGCTACAGGGCATTGCACTGGAACGTAGCCCAGGCCGAAGCCAACGGTGAATGGGATATTGACCGCAAGAGCGTGAATATCTTCAAGAGCGTGAAGGATGACGAGTGGGTGGTCAACAGCACCAGGATCAAGGATATCGACTCCACTAGGTCGGAGAGCCTGACTTCAGGTGAAATCGAGGGGCGCCGGCAGATCCAGGTCCTGATGAATTTCTTCCACAAATATGTGGCAGGATGCGAGAATGCAACCCTGACAGGATCTGCGGCAACATTGGGAATCCGCGAGTCCCGTCACGTGAAAGGGGAGTATGTCCTGAAGGCCGAAGACCTCCTCGAAGGAGTTGTTCCTGACGACAGCATTCTCCTTGCTTCCAATTCAGTGGACGTACACGGAGGCGGTGCGAGCGCCAATTCCTCGGTCTACAAGACCATCAACGCGAGATGGTACGGTGTGCCTTACCGCTGCCTTGTTCCTCTCGGCGTGGAGAATCTGCTCCTTGCAGGCCGTAACCTTTCCGCCACATCGGATGCGGCAGGTGCAGTCCGCGTGATGCCTCCGGCAATGGCTATGGGACATGCGGCGGGTGTTGCTGCGGCACTCTGCCTCAAGGGCGGGGCCAGCCCGCGTTCAATCGACCCTTCGGATGTGCGCAAGGCCCTTGCGGCACAGGGCGCATTCCTTGACATGTAAACAAATAATAATCATTATCGATATGAAGCTCAAACACTTATTTGTCGGTATGCTGGCCCTCGCGGCCTTCATATCCTGCAGCGAGGAGGATCATTATATGACCCTCTCCGAGAAAAAGCTCACTGTCGGAGAAGACGGAGGAAGCATTTCAGTCGACCTCTCCGCCAATGTCTATTATCGTGTAGTCAACAACAATGACTTCGTAACCATCGAGGCGGCTTCCAAGCAGGCCTCCACCACTACTTACCTGATCAATGTACAGCCGAATCCTGACCTCGAGGCCAGATCTGCAAGAATCAAGTTCATAGGCGACTATGTCACTCCTCTTGCTTTCGATATCGTCCAGAGCGGTAAGGTGCCTGTAGGTGTATCTGTCGATGAAATTACCATCAAGGCAGAGGAAACCGGAACATCGTTCATAATCCTCGGCGAGAAAGCCTGGACCGCAGTATGCGACAATCCTGATTTTGTCCTCAGCGCTACTTCAGGTGTCGGCGAGACCCGCGTGAATGTCACCTGTCCGGCAAATACCGAGGAGCGTGAGATCACGGCTACCGTGACTGTCACCATCAACGGCGAGAAATTCTATGTGAAGATCATCCAGAGGGCCTTCCTTAAAGAGAAGATCGACATCAGTGCGGACGGACCGTCCAACTGCTACATCATCACGGAGCCGGACGGCTACAGGTTCAAGGCTACAGTCCGTGGTAACGGATATCTCCCTGAATCCTGCACAGGTGAACTCACTGCTGATATCAAGCCGGCTTCTGCAGGCCTGCTCTGGTGCTCATATAATACTGCCACCGCTCCTGCAGCAGACGAGATTATAAGCGATGTTGCCCTCAAGGGTGACTATATCGAGTTCAAGACCAAGCTCGCGGGCGTTTCCGCAAATGCAGTCATCGCTGCTTACGACGAGGCAGGAAAGATTCTCTGGACCTGGCATATCTGGATTACCGACGAGCCTCAGACTGCTGAAATCGGCGGTGCAAACTGGATGGACCGCAACCTCGGAGCCACTTGCGCCAACATCAAGGCTGACGCGAGAAGCATCGGACTTCTCTATCAGTGGGGAAGGAAAGACCCTATGAGAAGTGCAAGCGATTATGAAAACGATGATTTCATCGCGACATATCCTGCGTTCACCGCAGACGAGATCAATGTGGATGAGAATACGACCATCGCCACTTCCATCGAGAATCCGACGGTATTCATCAATACTTATCCTGGCGGCGCTGGCCCTAAGGACTGGGTCTTCGCAGCGAACCATGAAGACAGGTGGATGGATGAGAAGAAGACAATGTTCGACCCATGTCCTGTCGGATACAAAGTCCCTTCAAATGCCCAGTGGTGTGCATTTGCAGAGGCGGCAGGCCTTCCGTCAGGATCTACCAAGTACTCAAAGAACGAAGCATGCAAGGCTGCATACAATGGTACTGAACATGTCTTCGAGACATCAATGTGGAGTTTGCCTCTCGGTGGTATCCTCAGTTACAATGACGGTACCAAGTTCGTGGACTGCGGAGTTACCGGCCGTTATGAGAGCAGCACTGCGACAACATCTCCATCCGCATTTTACCTTAACGCCAATGGTACTGCATGCAACTTCTCCAATGCTGCTACCCGTGGCCATGCAGGTGCGATGCGTTGTGTCAAAGAATAAATATCTGTATTATGAATAAGATGATAATCAGCGCAATATGCGCATTGTTGATAAACGTGTCACTCTTCGCGCAAGGTATTGTGAAAGGAGTCGTGACAGACAAGAAAGGTGAGATCGTCCCTGGCGCCATGGTCCTGAACAAGGACAACGGCAAATGGGCAACCTCCGACATCAATGGTGAATTCAGGGTAGAGGGCACTTCAAAGGGCAATACACTTGAAATCACTTGCATGGGCTTCCAGACGGCAAGCATAGTTTATCAGGGAGAATCAGTCCTCAAGGTAGTTCTTGAGGACGATGCCCTCCAGCTCGAGGAAACAGTCGTAATCGGTTACGGTACCGTGAAGAAGAAAGACCTCACCGGTGCAGTGGGCGTGCTCGGCAATGACCTCATCCAGCAGCAGACGGCGACCCAGCTCTCCCAGAGCCTCCAGGGAACTATCCCGGGACTTACCGTCACACGTTCCAGTTCCATGCCGGGTGCCAGCGCATCCCTCCAGATTCGTGGTGTGACCAGTATCAACGGCTCGTCCCCTCTCATTCTCGTGGACGGTATTTCCGTCAGCAGCATTGACCAGGTGTCGAGTGATGATGTGGAGCAGATTACCGTCCTCAAGGACGCTGCATCAGCTTCCATCTACGGTTCCAGGGCAGCTGCCGGAGTCATCCTCATCACCACTAAAGGTGCGAAGGAAGGAGACCTCAGCATCAACTACAACGGCGAATACTCCATGGTAACCGCTACCCAGTGGGCCGAGTACCTCACCGACCCGTACAACTACATGACCATGTTCAACGAGTATAAGTGGAACGATGCAGGATGTCCGGAAGGTGGTGACTACCAGACCTATCCGAAGGACTATATCGAGAATTACGCCGCCAACAACGCGATGGATCCGATAGAGTATCCGAACTTCAACTGGAAGGACAATATCGTCAAGAATTTCGCCAACCAGCACAGGCACAAGATAAGCGTGGCATACGGAAACAGCATCATCAAGACCAGGGCTTCCGTCGGCTATGAGAATACTGACGCCCTTTACGAGGGTTCCAACTACGAGAGGACTGACGCCCGCATCAGGAACAACATCAAGATTACCAAGCGTGTGAGCGCAGACGTTGACTTCTCGTTCAAGCATTCCACCAAGGAGGATCCTACAGTGACCCCTCTTCAGGCTGCCAACATGTATCCGAGTATCTATCTCGGTCTCTATCCTGACGGACGTGTAGCTCCGAGCAAGACCGGTTCCAACTCTCTCGGTATCATCAGGGAAGGTGGCCAGAAGACCAACAGGAGTGACCTCATCACCGCCAAGTTCGCCCTCACCTACAAACCTGTTGACGGACTCGACATCACGGCTTCATACAGCCCTCAGTATGCCATGACGAAGACCAAGACCTTCAGCAAGGCAGTCCCTTACTATGATGCTTACGACACGAACGTTATTCTCGGATACCTCAGCGGCCACAACACCACTGACCTCACCGAGACCCGTTCCGACTACAATTCCTATCAGATCCAGGCCGTTGCGAATTACAACAAGTCATTCGCAGACGCTCACAACCTTTCTGTGATGGCCGGTTACGAGGAATATTACTATTTCCACGAGTCCCTCACCACCTCCACTACTGACATGGAACTCAAGAACTTCCCGTATATGGACCTCGCCAACAAGGACAATCTCTCAGTCAGCGGTGATGCATACGAGAACGGTTACAGGTCAGTTTTCGGCCGCGTGATGTATAATTACAAGAATCGCTACTACGTACAGGCCAATTTCAGAACTGACGGTTCCAGCCGTTTCGCCAAGGGATACAGATGGGGATTCTTCCCTTCAGCATCCGTGGGCTGGGTACTCTCCAATGAGAAATTCATGGCCAACGTGAAGCCGATCAATCATTTGAAGGTCCGCGCATCCATCGGTACCCTCGGCAACGAGCGCATCGGAAACTATCCTTACCAGACCAGCATCACCTTCAACAATGCCGTGATGTACGACGGAGAAGGCAAGGCTGCCACATCGCAGCTGACCGCTGCCCAAGTTGCCCTCGCAGTCAGGGATATCAGCTGGGAAACCACCTGGACATACGACATCGGAGCAGACATCAGCCTGCTTGACAACAGGCTCAGTCTCACCGGAGACTATTTCTTCAAGGAGACCAAGGACATGCTTCTCGCAGTGGAGATCCCTTCATTCACCGGATTCGGCAACCCTACCAAGAATGCCGGAACGATGCACACCAGGGGATGGGAGTTCAAGATTGACTGGGCTGACCGGAAAGGTGACTTTACTTACGGTGTCGGCTTCAACCTCTCCGACAGCAAGTCCATCATGGGCGACCTGAACGGCAAGGTGGTTCTCGGTGACAACATCATCAAGGAAGGCGAGGAATATCATGCATGGTACGGCTACAAGAGCAACGGTATCATCCGCTCCGAGGAGCAGCTTCTCTCAGGAGCAGGGCAGCTTCTCGCGACAGTCGGATGCGGTGATGTCCAGTACAAGGACCTCGGCGGAAACGTCTATGTGGACGAGAACGGTGTCGAGCACAACGACCCTGACGGAAAGATCAGCGCCGACTATGACAAGACCATCCTCGGTAGCTCGCTCCCTCATTATATATTCGGAGGTTATGTGAATCTCGGATGGAAGGGCCTCAATCTCGGAATTATGTTCAACGGTGTTGGCAAGCAGAATGTAAGGCTTGCCGAGTACATGGTACGTCCGTTCGCAGGCCAGTGGCTTTCCGCACCTGCAGTCCTCATGAACGGTGACGGGACCCGCAACTACTGGAGTATGTACAATACCGAAGCACAGAATGCCAAGGCCGAGTATCCGCGTCTGAGCTATACCAGCGCCGAGAAGAACAACTACCAGATGTCCGACTTCTGGCTCGTGAACGGTGCATATTTCCGTGTGAAGAACATCAGCCTTTCCTACACCCTGCCTTCGGCTCCGCTGAAGAAGATCCATGTGAAGGGACTTCGCTTCTATTTCAATGTCGAGGATCCGTTCTGCATCAACAACTATCTCAAGGGATGGGACCCGGAGCAGACCACGAACTCATACATCGCACGTACTTACACTCTTGGAGTTGACCTTAAATTCTGATGATTATGAAAAAGATATATTATATCATAGCGGCGGCACTCAGTCTGGGCTTCCTTTCCGGATGTGTGGATCTTGACATGAACCCGCCATCCTCGGCATCAAGCGAGAACTGGTATTCCGATGCCGATGAGCTTGCCATTTCCCTGAACGACCTCTACAGGAAATCGTTCTACGGTATCGACATGGAGTTTTGGACTGACCGTCGTACGGATGACTGGGCCCAGAGGGATTATTCCTATGAATTCACGAACGGCAGTGCGACTTCCGCAACCACCGCTTTCTCTGATTATTGGACCAATACCTATCGTGCGGTCAGCCGCTCGATCAGGGTTCTTGAATCCATTGAGAAACTTGGTAATGGCCCTGAATATGAGGTTCTCGCAGCTGAGGCTCATTTCTTCCGCGCATATTTCTATGCACGCCTTGTGACCTGCTGGGGTGATGTTCCGTTCTATACCCGTTCCATCACGTCCGATGAGGCTTACGAAATGGGCAGGACAGACCAGGAAGTGGTCAAGAAACAGGTTTACGAGGACTATGACGCAGCCATCGCAGGTCTTCCTGAAGACAATAACAATGGAGGTGTGAAGAGAGTGGACAAAGGAGCAGCGATAGCTCTCAAGGCAAGGGCAGCCATCTATTGGGGTGACTACGCCGAGTGTGCAAGACTCTGCAAGGAACTTATGGACATGGGGAAATACTCCCTCTATCCGGATTACGGCGAGCTTTTCCGCCAGAAATCCTATACCTGCGAGACCATTTTCTCCATCGCCAACGGATATGAGTACGAACAGTTTCAGAACATCAAGTCCTTCGTGCTCCGTACTGCAGGCGGTACGGCAGTCGCCCAGCCTTCATGGGACCTCCTCGCTGCATACGAGTGCACCGACGGAAAGCTCATCACCGAGTCTCCGCTCTTCGACCCTCACAATCCGTATGATAACCGCGACCCTCGTTGCTGCGAGACTTTCGCGAAGCCGGGCACTACCATTTACGGAGTCGTATTCGATCCGAGTCCGGTCGTGACCAAGGTTTACGATTCTATTCAGGGCAAGGAGGTGAAGAACAAGGATACCAAGACAAACGACAACTATGCACCTTATAACGGTTGCTGCCTAAGGAAAGGTGCACAGGAAGAATGGAGGACCGGTCTGTACAATGACAATCCTCAGATTATCATCCGCTATGCAGATGTTCTCCTGATGTATGCCGAGAGCAAGATTGAGCTCAACCAGATTGACGCGACTGTCCTGAACGCCATCAATGACGTGCGTGCACGTGCATACGGCGTGAAGCGAACAGATACCGACAAATATCCTTCCATCACCACTACGAACCAGAAGGAACTGAGGACTATCGTCCGCCGCGAGCGCCGTGTCGAGTTCCCTTGGGAGGGCCGCCGTTACTTCGACCTGAGGAGATGGGGATTGCTTGAGAAGTGCTACAGCCATCATTACTATGGTCTGCACAATGCCGCCAATCTCAAGACATATTACAGCAACGGCAATTATTTCTGGGCTTATACTCCGGAGATTGACGAGGACGGTTTCGCTGATTTCACCAAGATGGAGGCTGACGGGCTTATCGTGAAGTATGGTCATCACCAGTACGATCCGAAGGTAGAGCTCTTCCCGATTCCTAACACCGAGATCATCATCAACAAGAATCTCGTGCAGAATCCTGGATATTAGCATTTTCTGAACATGAATAAATTCATTTACATTTCATCTGTAGCAATCCTGCTGTCCCTGACAGCAGGATGCTCTTCTAAAGACGACCCGACTCCGACAATCATTCAGCCGGGCGGCCCGGGTTCATCCGTGACCGAGACTAAACTTTCCGCATGGACGGAAGGCGAACTTGACATCCATTTCATCAATACCACTACAGGAGAATGCGCATTCATCATCATGCCTGACGGCACGCAGATGCTCGTGGACGTGGCCAGCGCTGTCACTTCGGACGGTAATTCCGGCATAAAGTCAAGATGGAATCCGACGAAGAGAGGCAGCCAGATAATATCCGAATACATTTCCAAGTGCATGGAGTGGACGGGTAACAATACCATCGACTATTTCATGATCACCCATTTCCACGCTGACCACATGGGCACGTATTTCGCTTCCCATCCGAAGTCCTCCCACGGGAACTGGACTCTGAACGGGGCGACAGAGATTCTCGAGAAATACCCTGTCGGCAAGCTCGTGGACAGGGGATATCCGGACTACAATTATCCTTACAACTGTTCGAAGACCTACAGCCAGGTTCCGAACTACCGTACCTGCGCAGACTGGTTCCAGAAGAACCAGGGGCTTGAGCGCGAAATCTTCAAGGCCGGCTCTGCCACCCAGTTCAAGGAACTCAGGAAGCCTTCGGAATATCCTGTCACCATCAGGAATATTTCCTGCAACGGCCAGTTCTGGACAGGAGCAGGCGAGAATGTCACAATGCAGTTCCCCAAGCTCGAGGAGATTCCTGCAGGGGCTTCAGGTGCTTCCACCGAGGCCTGCCCTTGCGAAAACTCCTGCAGCGGTACGATCAAGATCACATACGGCCAATTTGACGCTTTCCTCGGAGGTGACACTTCCGTAAACGGAAAATCTTATTTCGCATGGAAGGATACCGAGAAGACGATTGCAGGGACGGTCGGCCAGGTGGAGGTCATGAAGGCCAATCACCACGGCAGCGTGGATGCCGACTATCCTGACATTCTCAATGCCCTCTCGCCTCAGGTGATGGTGATCAACGTATGGCAGGATGTGCAGCCTCGGCCGGACAATACCTGGAACCAGAGGATGGGCGTGATGACCGGGACGGATTTCTACATGACCAATCTCGCTTCGTCCAACAAGTCCTCGTTCACGACGGGCCTTTCGCTGATCAAGTCCGAGTACGGACATGTCGTCGTCAGGGTGCAGAAAGGCGGACTCAAGTACAAGGTCTATGCGTTGGACGACCAGAAATCAGACTTCTCTATACTCAAATCGAAGGAATATACGTCAAGGTAGCTTCCACCGGCATTTGAAAATCGCCGGAAATGCTTATTTTTGCATTTCGAACACTATCTGAATCAAACGGAATTATCTATATGTATTCTTTTATTTTGAGCCTTCTGGCCCTGGTCGCCGGATATTTTCTCTACGGCAGGCTGGTCGAACGGATTTTCGGTCCGGATCCGGCCAGGCCAACACCTGCGGTATCGCATTCCGACGGAGTGGACTTCATAACCATGCCGTCCTGGAAAGTCTTCATGATACAGTTCCTGAACATTGCCGGTACAGGACCGATTTTCGGAGCCATCATGGGCGCCAAATTCGGCCCTTCGGCCTATCTCTGGATAGTGTTAGGCTGCATCTTCGCCGGAGCCGTGCATGACTATCTCACCGGAATGCTCTCCGTCAGGCATGACGGGGCAGGCCTTCCGGAAATTGTCGGCAAATATCTCGGACAGGGTACCAAGAAAGTCCTTCTGGTATTTTCCATTCTGGTTCTCCTCCTCGTCGGTACCGTCTTCGTATACAGTCCTGCCCTGATTCTCGGGGATATGGCGGGTGACGGAACCAAAACGGCCATCATGCTGTGGGTGCTCGTGATTTTCCTGTACTATATCTTCGCCACGATGCTTCCTATAGACAAGATTATCGGAAAGATATATCCTTTGTTCGCGTTTGCCCTCCTGTTCATGGCAGTCGCCCTGATGGTGTGCCTCTTCATCAAATGGCCTTCAATCCCGGAACTTTGGGACGGACTGGGCAACCTCGGTGAGGCCAGGGGACTTATATCAGGCCAGACAGTGTTCCCATGTCTGTTCATAACCATCGCATGCGGTGCTGTGAGCGGATTCCATGCCACCCAGAGCCCTCTGATGGCAAGATGTATCCAGAATGAGAAGATGGGCCGTCCGGTATTCTACGGAGCAATGATCACCGAAGGTATCGTTGCTCTCATATGGGCTACGGTTTCATCCTGGTTCTTCTTCGACGGTGGTGCTGCAGAAGTCGGATCTGACCTTGCGGCAGCTGCGCCTGCTGTGGTCACGAAAGTTGCATCCAGCTGGCTCGGAATCGTAGGAGGCATCCTGGCAGTCCTCGGAGTTGTGGCCGCCCCTATAACCAGCGGTGACACCGCCTTCAGGAGTGCCCGCCTCATCATTGCGGATTTCCTTAAGTTCGAGCAAAAGCCTGTACGCAACAGGATTCTCATAAGCATTCCGCTTTTCTGCGCTGCTTCCCTGCTCCTGTGGTACAATGTAGCAGACGAGAACGGCTTCAACGTGATATGGCGTTATTTCGGCTGGGCCAACCAGACCCTTGCCGTATTCTCTCTCTGGACTGCAGCCGTATATCTCGCAAAACACGGCAGGGGACGTCTCTCATATCTCGTGGCAATGATTCCGGCAGCATTCATGACAGCAGTCTGCACCACATATATATGCGTGGCAAAGATCGGATTCAATCTTCCGGATACATGGAACTGGCATATCGGGACAGCCACTTTCGTGGTGTCCCTGGTCCTGTTCTATCTGTGGAAATGCAGGAAGGCTAAGGCTCAAAGAAGCTGAAATGAACCCGGCCGTAAACTTTTTCCTTCACGAAATTTTTATGGCCGGTGAATGAATGCTCGCTTCCGTGCTCGAGGATGAGATACCTCTCCGGATATACGAGACCGGCTTCGAGAATCCTGTCAGGAAGAGTCTCAAGACCTTCCAGGGCGTACGGAGGATCGGCAAAGACAATGTCGAACTTCTCCTTGCAAAGAGGAATGAATTCAAATGCATTGTGCCTTACGGCGGTCAGGTTGGTGAATCCCAGTCTGGCCGCCTGGCTTTTTATGAACGAGGAATAGGACGGGTTCATCTCCACTGACCATACGTGCCCTGCTCCCCTCGATGCGAACTCGAAGGATATCGAGCCGGTCCCGCTGAACAGGTCCAGGACCTTCAGGCCCTCGAATTCGTATTCGTTGTTCAGTATATTGAAAAGGGATTCCTTCGCCAGGTCAGTGGTCGGCCTCGCCTTGAAATCCGGCGGAACGTTGATTATCTGCCCTTTGCGGCATCCTCCGATGATTCGCATAGTCAATAATGAAATTTAATTAAGAAATTCGCTGGTCAGATTCTTTCCACGGCCTTGAAGTACCGGTAGAGGGATATTTCCTCTTCCGGGGAAATCGGCGTGCGGAAACATATCGTGGAAACTTCAGGGTTCAGCTGGAGCTTCTTCATCGCATTGAATATGAAGTATTCGGCCGTCGTGAAATCCGGCGCCTTGAAAATGTTGGCAAGCATCAGGCTCCGGCCCTGTGCAATCACAAGATGCAGATATCCGTCTGCATATGAGGCGATTATCTTATTATATTCCTGCACTGAATCCACGGCTTCCAGCAGGTAGTAGAGTTCCGGCAATATCCTTGCCTGATATCCGTCTTCAGTCAGTACGTTCTGTGCAATAACTTTCGACAGGGTCTCGCCGATGCTCCCGGAGTAAACCAGAACGGCTCCGGACTGTCCGGTCCGTACATAGTCCACATGGTCGTTCTCTTTCAGGGCTACCACTTCGGACAATATACTACGTGCGTCTGCAGGGCTGAAGAAGTGTTCCGGTACAAGAGTACACTTGTGGGTCATCAGGGAGATTCTTACGCTTCCGTATCGCTTCTGGAACTCCGGTGTCGTGAAAACACGGTCCGCACTCATCCATCCCGAGGTCCCGGTCCCTTCAGGCCCCTCCACCTTAAAAGAATATCCACTCAAGGAGACTTGAATGGATATCCTGGTATTTGTATTTATATTCTGTATCAAGACTATTCCCAGTTTCCGGCGTTGTTGTTAGGAGCGGAGATACTTCCCACCTGGAGACCTTCGTATCTGTTGGAAGCCCTGCAGTCTGCATCGAGATTGATGCGGAGCTGGTTGTCAAGACCTTTGAGGAGTGACTTGTAAGGCATCTTGGCCTCG
>SFNZ01000035.1 GCA_004552615.1 Bacteroidales bacterium
GGGGATCTCGAGCAGCACCGTATCGAACGGATAGCGGAACTGCTCGACAAGGACCGCGTGCTCGCCGTGACAAAATGCGACATCATCGACAGCAAGACCGAGAAGAAGATAATGAAGACTCTCCCGGCCGACATTCCGTGCGTAATAATATCGTCAGTCACGGGAAAAGGTCTTGCCGAACTCAAAGACGAGTTATGGGCTGCACTTAACGACACATCTGCGCTATGACACCGTTCTGGAACATACTGCACAGCTGGGACCAGTCACTGACCTTGTTCATAAACAGCTTCCATAGCGCTGCGACAGACCAGGTCATGATGTTCCTCTCCGACAGGGCGGTATGGTTTCCCCTCTACGCAATCATCGCATTCTTTCTCGTGAAAAGACTCGGATGGAAAAAAGGCTGCGCAGCAATACTCTGCGTAGCCCTGTGTCTTCTCGCCTGCGACCAGACCTCCAACCTGCTGAAATACTCAGTAGCGAGACTCAGGCCATGCTACAGCGAACCTATGATAAGGGGCGGACTGCACGTACTGGAGAACCGGGGCAGTTTCTACGGATTCTTCTCGGCACATGCCGCCAATGCATTCGGATTCGCGATGTGCACCTCTGTCTTCCTGAAGAGCGACAAAGCGCACGACTACAGATGGTACGTAATATTTGCCTTCATCTGGGCCGCCCTGATATCCATCAGCCGGATGTTCGTCGGCAAACATTATTTCGGTGACATCACGGCAGGTGCCTTTGTAGGATGCGCCTGGGGAGCACTGATGGCAGCTGCTACGCTCTGGCTATTCGTCAGATTCTGCCCAAAGGCTTCATGACAATCCCCTGCCCTACGGGATAGCAGGGATTGCCTTCTCCATCATTGTCCCCCTCGAACCTTTTACCAGCACGAGACAACCCTTGAACGGATCTGCAGAGACAGCATCCGCAAGTGACTGTGAATCAGGATACCAACGAACATCAACCCCGTCAGGGACCACTACCCCGCGCAAAGCCTTCGAGAATTCTTCCCCGACAAGATACAATGTCTCGATCCCGCACGACAGGGCGAGTGCCAAGACATTCTCATGTTCCTTCACGGAATCCTGTCCAAGTTCCCTCATGTCCCCGAGCATGGCTACCTTATGCGAAGCCGTAAACGATGCGAAATTCTCAAGCGCAGCCTTCATGCTCGACGGATTGGCATTGTATGCATCCACGACAAGCACATTCGCACCTGTCCTGACCATCTGGGAGCGGCTGTTCGACGGAACATATTCTGAAACAGCCTTCAGGGCAGCTTCTTCCGGCACTCCGAAATAACGCCCGATACACAGGGCCGCCATGATATTGGAAGCATTGTAGGCCCCTACGAGAGATGTACGCAGGACCTTCCCGCCAGAGAGCCTGATACGGACAAATGGTTCATCTGCAGAGGTCTCCAAAAGAGCCGCCCCGTCATGGCCGAGTCCGTATGGAATAACCTTGAGGCCAGGACGTTCCGCAGCCATTGACAGCAATACAGGATCATCTGCATTCACGAAAACACCTCCTCCGTTCCCTGCAAGGAAATCATACAGGGCTCCCTTGGCCTTCTTCACTCCCTCGAAACTGCCGAATCCCTGAAGATGTGCCTTGCCGACATTCGTGATAATGCCGAGGTCAGGCCTGCTCACCTGCACAAGCTTGGCAATATCGTCAGGATGACTTGCCCCCATCTCGATGATGGCAACATCAGTGTCCGGAGTAATCTTCAGCAGCGACAGAGGTACGCCTATATCATTGTTCAGGTTACCTTGCGTCGCGGTGACATTGAGCCCGGCTGCAAGAACAGTCCTGATCAGCTCCTTGGTCGTAGTCTTCCCGTTCGTTCCTGTAATGCCTATGACCGGCACACGCCGTCCCTCTGCTCCGACATTCTCCCGATGCCATCTGGCCAGGTCCTGCAACGTCGCGAGCGTATCCCGTACCGGGATTATCCGGCTGCCACCTTCAGCGTCAGGATAAGATGAAGCATGCGCTGCTGCCTCCGAAGAAGCATCCACCACGGCATAAGCGGCACCTGATTCCAAAGCCGCTGCAGCATAAAGGTTTCCGTCAAAACTCTCCCCTTTCAGGGCAATGAACAATTCACCATCACAGACAGTGCGGCTGTCTGTACTGACCGAGCCGCACCGTCTGAAAATCTCATATAATTCCTTTATTTCCATTATAATACATCAAATGCAAATATATGCGCCTGAGGAGCGCCCCAGGTAGATGTCACCACTATCCTGAGTGCATCAGCCTTCACCGGTTCAAATGATATCTTCCTCAGTCTCAAGTAATTGTCCTCCTCGGAAAATACTGTCTTCCACTCTCCCTTCACACGGGCCTCAATCCTGTAGGACTTCGTCATCATGCCCGGTATCTCCACGCGGTAGGTCGTAGCCTCGAACTTGCGCATCCTCTTGCTGCGGACCTTCAGGTCGGAGTCGAAAATGAACCTGGCCCCACTGATCTCCACAGGCTTCTTCCAGGTATAGCATACGGACTCGTCTCCCGGAGCCACCCAGACTCCGTTGTCCTCTCCGTCCCACACCCTGTCACGTCCGTTGCGCAATGGCTCGTTGGACTCGTCTGTCCTCGCTTTCATTGTAAGCTCTGAAACCTTGCGCCATCTGTACGGAAGCAGGCAGTCATCGTCCTCAAGCTTGTCCTGAAGCTCACCAATATAGGATTTCCTCACCTCTGCAGGGGAAACGCCATGGTCCAGGGCCACTGAAGCGGCCGTTCCGACAGCCTGGCCGAGAAGTGCACAGGTAGCCATCACCCTAGTTGCCGAGAATGCCATGTGCGAGCATGAAATATCCCTTCCGGCAAACATGAGGTTCGGCACGTTCACGGAATAGAGGCAGTCATAAGGAATACCGAAATACTCGGGAGCCTTGTACTCGATGCTGATGATGCCCCTCTTGAAGAATGCCTCAGGATCGTGGTTGTCGAGTGTCCATCCGCCGTAAGCCACGACATCCTCGAAATGACCTCCTGACATCACGTCATCCTGTGTGAGGATATGTGGTCCGACATACCTCGTGGACTCACGCTTGCCCGGGAGCGAGCCGATCCAGTCGAGATCATAATTGGCACATCTACCGTCCGGATGATTCTTCATGTATTCCCACACACCATATGCGATTTTCTTGAGCTCAAGCTGTATGTCATTGGCATCCTTGATGGTATCGAAAGTACCGCCGAACTCAATCCACCAGTAGTTGTTGTCTTTCGGATAAGGCTTCTTGTAGTTGAACTTGATTCCCGGCACAGTTGATTTCGGCTTGTCATAGTCAAAATCGGCATCCGTGAAATGATAGGCCCAGTCAGGAGCCTTGAAAGGATGGTTTTCGTCTGTCTCGCGGAGTTGGAGCAATATTGAATTGCCCATGGTCTTAGGATCACCTCCGTCGGTCACATAGGACTCCCCGAACTCTTCGGATGCTTCCCTACCCCTGCGGAACTTCGCACCGCTCAGTCTGAGAATGCCGTCTCCGGTACAGTCAGCGAACAAGGTTCCCTTGATGAGGTAACGGGTGTAAGCATTTGTATTCCAGGCCTTGACAGCAGCGATTCTGTCACCATCCATCACCACATCCTCGACAGAAGTGTTGAGAAGCAGCCTGATGTTCGGCTCGGAAACCACTGTGGAATAAATGACGTCATCCCAGAGGGTGTAACGCTGCAGAGGATTGTAATAGAAGTTCCTGAGCTGCATTTCCTCAAGAATTCCTGTTTCCTGTACCTGGTCGCTCTTGACACCAACGATACCCATTCTCATCTCGCTCGAAGCATTGCCTCCGAGCACCGGCCTGTCCTGCACCAGAACCACCTTGACACCGTGACGCGCGGCGGAAACGGCAGCGCAGACTCCGGAAAGTCCACCTCCGCATACCACGAGTCCGGCCTCTATTGTTTCATTGTAAACGACCTCGGAATTGGCCTCGGTCAATACCTGTGCCCCGGCATCGAACATGCCGGAAGCCACCAAGCAGCAAAGGGCTGCAGACAAAAATCTTTTCATATTCAATTAGTTGTAATGTTGTTGTTCAATTCTGCACGGCACCGGTTATTTAACGCCGGTACTCCCGAAACCGCCCGCTCCGCGTTCAGTCTCGTCAAGCACTTCCACTTCCTCCCATTCCACCTTCTCGTGACGGGAGACAATCATCTGCGCAATCCTCTCGCCCGGCTCAATCACGAACGGGGTATCCGAGAGGTTGATGAGCAATGTCCTCAGTTCTCCGCGATAGTCGGCATCCACCGTACCTGGTGAATTCAGCACAGTAATGCCATGCTTCACTGCCAGTCCGCTCCTCGGCCTTACCTGACATTCATATCCCTCAGGCAGGGCGATATACAGGCCCGTAGGCACCAGCATTCTCTGCAGCGGCTGCAATGTTACCGGCTCCTTGAGATCCGCACGGATGTCCATTCCGGCTGAAAGAGGAGTCGCATAATGAGGGGACGGGAACTGGGACTTGTTTACTATCTTTACTTTCATGACGTTTATTCTGATTTAGGTTCCTTATCGGCAGGCAGGACAAGGTTCAGGATGACACCCACGAGGGATGCAAGTCCGATTCCGGACAATGAGAACGAACCGAAATCCAAAACGGCACCGCCGATTCCAATCGTAAGAATCAGGGACACTATCACAAGGTTGCGGGTCGATGACATGTCCAGTTTCGCCTGAATCATGTTGCTGATACCCACCGATGCGATGGTTCCGAAAAGGAGAAGCATGATGCCGCCGAGAACGGCCTGCGGAATGGTCTGGATGACAGCTCCCACCTTACCGATTATAGAAAGCACTACGGCCGAGATTGCCGAGATTCTCAATACTGAAGGATCTGTCACCTTGGTAAGCGACACTGCCCCGGTCACTTCCGAATAAGTGGTAATAGGAGCACCTCCGAGGAATGCTGCAAGACAGCATGATAGTCCGTCTCCGAGCATTGTCCTGTGAAGGCCCGGATCCTTGATGAAATCCTTGCCGGCGATGGAACTGATCGCATACATGTCACCAACATGCTCGATGATAGGAGCAATAGCCACGGGAGCCATGAAAAGTATTGCCTGCCAGGAGAATGACATCTTTGCAAGCTTTGGGAAAGCGAACCATGAGGCATCCCCGACGACAGTAAAGTCCATTGAACTCCGGAAGAAAACCAGGGAGACTATATATCCGGCGATTGCCCCGAATACCACAGGTATGAGTTTCACGATTCCCTTGCCCCAGATTGAGGCAATGACAGCCACGGCGAGGGATACGAGCGCGAGAATCCAGTTGGTCTTGGCCATGTTCACGCCGGCTCCGGCAAGCGAGAGTCCGATGAGTATGATGACCGGTCCGATGACAACCGGAGGGAAAAGTCTCTTGATAAGGTCAATGCCGAAAGATTTGACCAACAGGCTCATCAGCATATATACAATGCCGACTGACACGAGACCGCAGAACATTCCCGGCATGCCGTAGAGTTCGGTCGCCTTAATAATCGGTGCAATGAAAGCGAAGCTGCTGCCGAGATAGATAGGCACCTTGCCACCCGTGACGGCATGAAATAGTAGTGTTCCAAGGCCCGCCGCGAGAAGTGCGACGGCAGGATCAAGTCCTGTAAGCAGGGGCACAAGCACTGTGGAGCCGAAAGCCACGAACATGAACTGGACTCCTACGACAGTCTTGCGTACCGGGGATAATGTTTGTTCCGCCATAATATTATTGCATTAAGGTTATAGTTCCGCTATTTAGGTGCTATCTTGTAAAGTACTCCGGCGATCACCGCAAATATCATATTAGGGAGCCAGATGGCCAGCCATGGAGGCATGAGCCCTGTATAGACGAACATCTGGCTGAATTTCATGAACAAAATATATGAGAAACTCAGGGCGATTCCCACGGCCAGATTCCATCCGATACCTCCTCTGCGCTTGCGGGAGGACAGGGACACACCCATGATGGTCAGGATGAAAGCCGAAAGAGGAAGCGCGAAACGGGTATGTTTCTCAATAAGAGTATATTTCACATTGGCATCGCCTCGCATTACCTGCACATCCTCAAGCTCTTTCAACGCCTTGTAGTCGAGGTCCTCAACAGTATTCTTCTTGCGTTCGAAGTCCTTGACTGTCAAGCTTATTACAGTATCAATCTGCTCCCCGCAACGGACCTTGTCCTCGAGGACTCCCTCGGTATATTCCCTGATGAAATATTTCTTGAGCGTCCATCCTCCCGTCGACTCGTTCCAAACCGCACGGTCGGCGGAAATCTTGGATACCAGCTGGTTGTCCTCTATGGTCTCGAGGGTGAACTTGTAGGCGGTCTTGTTGTACTTGCTGAACTGCTCCACATACACGAACTGCCCCGGTGCAATCTGATAATGAATGTTACGCTCACCCTCCTGATGTTTCTTTTTCGTGTACGCAGCCTCGAACACATGCCGGTCCGCATTCGCTCGCGGTATGACGAAAAGATTGAGACACAATGACATGAGGGCAATAATCGTAGCAGAGAAGATATACGGAACCATCATCCTGTGGAAACTTACGCCGCAGGACAGGATTGCGATTATCTCCGAATTTGCAGCCATTCTGGAAGTGAAGAATATGACCGTGATGAACACGAACAGCGGACTGAACATGTTCATGAAATACGGAATGAAATTCACGTAATAATCCAGCACTATGGCCTTGATCGGGGCCTGCTTCGCCACGAAGTCATCGATCTTCTCGCTTATGTCGAAGATAATCACGATGCCGATGATAAGCAGTATCGCGATGAAGAAGGTCAGCATGAACTTCGTTATGATGTATCTGTCCAGTTTTGCAGGAAACATGTGCGTGTCGTGTTAATGGTGTTACAACCTTGTCATGAGACGCTTGACAGTCACGTCCTTCCATTGCCTGAAATCCCCTTCGAGGATATGGCGCCGGGCCTGCCTGGCAAGATCAAGGTAAAATGCCAGGTTGTGTTCGCTCGCAATCATGGCCGCGAACATCTCTCCGGCTATGAACAGATGCCTCAGATATGCCTTGGTATAGGTCCTGTCCACGAACGACGTTCCGTCCGGGTCCAGGAGGGAGAAATCGTCCTCCCATTTCTTGTTGCGCATGTTCATTATGCCGTTCCAGGTGAACAGCATGCCATTGCGCCCGTTTCGCGTAGGCATCACGCAGTCAAACATATCCACACCCCTTGCGATTCCCTCAAGAATGTTGGCCGGCGTGCCTACACCCATCAGGTATCTCGGCCTGTCGTCCGGAAGCATCGGGCAGACAAGTTCCAGCATCTCGTACATCTTCTCGGTAGGCTCTCCTACCGCAAGTCCTCCGATGGCATATCCTTCCCTGTCCAGCCGCACCGCATGGTCCACGGCCATCTTGCGTAGTTCCGGATAGACACATCCCTGGATGATCGGGAACACGGTCTGGCTGTATCCGTAAAGAGGTTCCGTCTCGTCGAAACGCTTGAGATAGCGTTCAAGCCAGTCCTGGGTCATCAGGAGGGATTTTTTGGCATAATTGAAATCGGCATCTCCCGGGCAGCATTCGTCGAGGGCCATCATGATGTCCGCCCCGATGATGCGCTGCGTATCAACATTGTTCTCCGGAGTGAATGTATGGCGCGACCCGTCGATGTGGGACGAGAAAGTGCATCCGTCAGGAGTAAGTTTCCTGATACCCGTGAGCGAGAACACCTGGAATCCGCCGCTGTCGGTAAGTATCGGTCTGTCCCAGGAAATGAATTTATGGAGTCCTCCCGCGGCCTTAAGGGTTTCGAGCCCAGGCCTGAGATATAAATGATAGGTATTTCCCAATATGATCTGCGCACCGATATCCTCCTTCAGGTCCCGGTGGTATACGCCTTTCACGGAGCCCACTGTTCCGACGGGCATGAAGATGGGAGTCTCGATCTGCCCGTGGTCGGTGGTAATCACTCCGCAACGGGCTCCTGACTGTGTATCTTGCGCGGTCTTGACAAATTTCATCTGAAAAATCTTTGTTCCAACTTTCAAAGTTAGTAAAATTAGCGCAAAAACCTTACATTTGCATCAGCTAATGAGAAATTTTTAAGATTATGAAAAATAAGGAAATTACTATCAGGTTGATCATCATGAACTTCCTCCAGTATGCGATCTGGGGAGCATACCTCACGTCGATGGGAAGTTATCTCGTGTCCGTGGGACTCGGAGCCAAGATCGGAATCTTCTATGCGATGCAGGGCATCGTTTCCATCTTCATGCCGGCCATAATCGGAATCATTGCCGACAAATACATCCAGGCACAGAAGGTTCTCAGCCTCTGCCACGGTATTGCCGGACTTGCAATGCTTGCAGCCGGTTATTACGGAATGTCAGCCGGAGCCGGAGTGAATTTCCCGGTCCTCTTCACGTTGTATTCGGTCAGCGTGGCATTCTACATGCCTACGATAGCCCTTTCCAATTCAGTGGCATATTCCGGACTGGAGTCACACGGTCTCGACACCGTCAAGGATTTTCCTCCTATCCGCGTATTCGGAACCGTCGGCTTCATCTGCAGCATGCTGTTCGTGAACTTCATGAAAGCAGGTGGCGTACAGTTCCAGCTTTCCTATAACCAGTTCCTTACATCCGGAGTCCTCGGCATCGCCCTCTGCCTCTATGCATTGACCCTGCCGGCCTGCCCTGTCAAGAGCGAAGCTGGCAGCTCCACATCGCTCGTGGACGTGTTCGGCCTCAGGGCATTCACCCTGTTCAAGCGCAAGGACATGGCAATCTTCTTCATCTTCTCGATGCTGCTCGGAGTTTCCCTGCAGATTACTAACGGATTCGCCAATCCTTTCATCACGCATTTCAGGGACATTCCTGAGTACGCCAACACCTGGGGCGCACAGAATGCCAACGCCCTCATTTCGCTCTCACAGCTCTCCGAGACGCTCTGCATCCTGCTGATTCCTTTCGCAATGAAGTTCGGTATCAAGAGGGTCATGCTCATAGCAATGTTCGCCTGGGTGTTCCGTTTCGGCCTCTTCGGAGCGGGCAATCCCGGCAGCGGCGTCTGGATGTTCGTGCTCTCATGCATCGTGTACGGAGTCGCCTTCGACTTCTTCAACATATCCGGCTCGCTGTTCGTGAACATGAAGACCGGGGAGGAAATCCGTTCGAGCGCACAAGGTCTTTTCATGCTGATGACCAACGGAATAGGTGCCACAATCGGTACACTCAGCGCACAGGCAGTGGTGAACCATTTCGTGTACAATGCCGCTGAGCCTTCCTGGAGCACGGCCTGGTACATTTTCGCCGCCTACGCCCTCATCGTCGGTGTCTCCTTCATGATTCTATTCAAGGACCCGGGCAAAGCCAGGGCATAATCAAAGAAAATCCCCCTTTCAGCGGATAACCCGGCCGGAAGGGGGATAATAATATGCAATAATAATATCAGCGGCCTTCCGAAGCAGCCGCAAGCAGGACCTCGGTCAGAGTAGGATGTGCATGGACTATATTCCTCAGTTCGTCCACCGTCACCTTGCCGTTCATGACTGCGGCAATCTCCTGTACTATGTCCGAAGAATGGGCACCGAATAGATGGCATCCCAGAATCTGGCCCGGCCTGAAGGACAGTCCGGCAGCCTCCCGGGCCTCATCTCCTGACGGAGCAGCCACCACAAGCTTGCAGAATCCCTCAGGCTCACCCATGGAGAGAGCCTTGCCGTTGGCACGGAAGAAAGACTTCAGGCAACGCACCGGAATGCCTGCATTCTTGCAGTCATCCTCCGTCATGCCGACAGTAGCCGCCTCAGGTGAAGTGAATACCGCCGCCGGCACAATGCTGAGGTCAATACCGTCATTTACAGGCACTTGGGCACTACCAGGACAATTTCCGTCAGCAAGAATCGCATTGAGGGCACGCCTTCCTTCGAAAGTGGCTACGTGAGCGAGCATCATTCCTCCGCGGATATCACCGATGGCGAAGATATTAGGCACGTTCGTCCTCATGTTACCGTCCGTGACAATTCCCTTGGGTGTGAATTCCACACCGGCTGCGGCAAGATTCAGACCGCCAACTGCCGGCCTGCGGCCTACCGCCATCAGGACTTTGTCGGCAACAACCTCGAACTCCTTGTCCTTCTTGAGATATTTCACCACGAGCCTGCCGTCATCAGCTTTCGCTATCGACTGCACTGCGGCAGAAGTCTCTATGGAAATACCTCTCTTTCCCAAAGCCTGCTTGAGCCTCTTGGCCAGGTCAGTGTCGAAACGCGGAAGTATATCCTTGCAGAACTCCACGACGGACACCTCAGAGCCGAAACTCTTGAAGACGGAAGCGAATTCCAGTCCGATGACCCCGGCGCCAATAACACAGAGTTTCTCCGGAACCTTGTCGAGAGAAAGAATCTCCCTTGACGTGATCACCCCTTCAAGATCCGCTCCCGGAATAGGAAGCGAAGCCGAGAAAGATCCGGTGGCAATGATGATGTAGTCGGATACAATATCCTCAGCCTCACCACCTTCCGCAGGCACGACCGTCACGGTACAGCTGTCCTTGAAATCAGCACGCCCATATACAAGCCTTATCAGCTTGTTCTTCAGCAGGAATTCCACACCGGAGCGCAACTGCCCTATGACGGCATCCTTGCGCTCGACCGCCTTAGTGATGTCGAAAGACAAACCGTCTTCAGGGAGTCCGATTCCGAACTCTCCTGCACGGCGAAGGTCATCCAGCACCTCGGCATTGCGGCAAAGGGACTTGGTAGGGATACAACCCTCGTTCAGGCAGGTTCCACCTACGGGACCGTCCGAAACAAGTGTCACTTCAATTCCTTGAGCAGCCGCGGCAAGGGCGGTCTCATAACCGCCCGGCCCGGCACCTATTATTGTTATTTTCATATCGTTCAGCTATTGACTTACTCGGCATCCCTGAACTTCAGGACCGGCTGCCGGGCAGCGCGGGTCTCGTCCGGACGGCTGATCGGAGCATTGTGAGGAGCTGACTTGAGAATCATAGGATCGGCTGCAGCCTCTTCCGCAATCTTGCGCATCACGGCTATGAACTCGTCGATGGTCTCCTTGGACTCGGTCTCCGTCGGCTCAATCATTATGGTCTGATGGAAGAGCAGAGGGAAATAAATGGTCGGAGCATGGAAGCCGAAATCAAGCAGCCTCTTCGCCACGTCCAGGGTGGTCGCACCCGGAACAGCAGGTGTCACGGTGCCGTCAGCAGCCGTTTCCTCAGGTCTCGAACCGTCATTTATCAGGCCGTCAAACACGAACTCGTGCTTGCAGACAGACGGGATAGGAAGCTTGTAGCATTCCTTCAGGCTCTCCTTGATATAGTTCGCTGACATTGTTGCGAACTTTCCTGCGAGGCGCACATTCTGCTTTCCGAGAGAGAGGATATAAGCATAAGCCCTGAGAATGATTCCGAAATTGCCCATGAATCCGGAAACCTTCCCTGCGGACTCGTCTGACTCTCCGAGAATTCCGAAAGTTCCGTCTCCGTTCCTGACCACACGCGGCAGCGGCAGACAATGCTCGAGCCTTGCAGCCACTCCGACAGGACCTGAACCAGGGCCCCCGCCTCCGTGAGGAGTGGAGAACGTCTTGTGCAGATTCAGATGCATTATATCGAATCCCATGTCGCCCGGGCGTACCATTCCGAGAAGCGGATTCATGTTCGCTCCGTCATAATAGAGAAGGCCTCCGCACTCGTGTACAAGTGCCGCAATCTCCCCTATCTCACGCTCAAAGAGTCCGAGAGTGTTCGGATTGGTCATCATGATACCTGCGATGTCATCTCCGAGAAGCGGTTTGAGGTCAGCGACATCCACGAGTCCGTCAGCATTGGACTTCACCACGACAACCTCCAGACCGCACACTGCGGCGCTGGCAGGATTGGTTCCATGGGCACTGTCAGGTACAATGACCTTGGTCCTCTTGAGGTCTCCGCGGAGGATATGGTACTGGCGCATTATCATGAGGCCGGTCAGCTCGCCGTGAGCACCTGCGCAAGGATTGAAAGTGAAGCAGGACATTCCCGTGATTGCGGAAAGAGCCTTCTCCATATTATAATACACCTCGAGAGCTCCCTGGACGGTAGAAGCCGGCTGGAGCGGATGCAGAGCCTGAAGGCCCGGCATCGAGGCCACCTCCTCATTGATTTTCGGATTGTATTTCATGGTGCAGCTTCCGAGCGGATAGAAGCCCGTGTCCACACCGAAATTCATCTGGGAGAGATTGGTGTAATGTCTTACGACATCCACTTCACCAACTTCCGGAAGAGCCGGAGCCTCGGCACGCCTGAGATTTTCCGGAAGCGCATTGCAAAGGCAACCGGACGGTTTTCTGCCGCAGTTGCGGCTCGCGCAGAACTCATTCTCAGGAAGAGAGAAACCTGTCCTCCCCTTCTTGGAGAGTTCAAATATCAGTTTGTCATAATATTTCATGATGTCTCCTCCTGTGATTAAAGTCCTTTCACTACATTGACCAGCCCGTCGATCTCTGCCTTCGTGCGTTTCTCAGTGACGCAGAAGCTTACATAGCCTTCCTCAGTGGCGAGCGCACCGAAATAGCCTGCATCGAGCAGGGCCTGCTGGAGTTGCTCTGCAGGAACGAGAGGCTTGAGCACGAATTCCTTCACGAACGGCGCGGTGAAGACCTCCTCGAACTTGCCCGTGGCGAGCAGCTCGTCATGAAGATAATGCGCCCCGCAGGACGAGAGGGAATTGACCTTGTGCATGCCTTCAGGTCCCATGAGAGACAGATAGATGGTCACGTACAGGGCCATCAGGCTTTCGTTGGAGCAGATGTTGCTGGTGGCCTTCTCCCTGCGGATATGCTGTTCGCGGGCCTGGAGAGTAAGCACGAAGCAACGTTTGCCCTCTGCATCAACTGTCTGTCCTACAATACGTCCAGGCAGTTTGCGGACATGCTCTTTGGCACAAGCCATGAATCCGACATAAGGTCCGCCGTAGTTAAGTGGAAGTCCGAGGGACTGTCCGTCACCTACTGCAACGTCGAATCCCCATTCTCCCGGGGTCTTGATGACCGCCAGCACAGACGGGTCGCAATATTCCACGACAATGGCCTTGGCCTCATGTACCGCATCTGCAAAACCGGTGAAATCCTCGACGATACCGAAACGGTTCACCGCCGGAACGATAATGCCTGCCACATCCCCGGCCTCAAGTTCAGCCTTCAGGGACTCGAGAGATGTCTGGCCGTCTTTCTGTGCAATATTGCCGAGAGCAACTCCGTGGAAACGGGCATAGGTCTCGACTACCTTCCTGACATTCGGAAGAAGTGTGTCGGAAAGGAGGACACGGGTCTTTTTCTTCGTGCAGGCAATTGCCATGAACATGGCTTCGGCGGCTGCGGTAGGACCGTCATACATGGAAGCATTGGAAATCTCCATACCGGTAAGCTCGCATATCATGCTCTGGTATTCAAATATATACCGGAGTGTTCCCTGGGAAATCTCAGCCTGATAAGGAGTGTATGCCGTGCTGAATTCCGAACGGGCAGCGAGATACGGAACCACTGACGGGGTATAATGGTCATAGGCTCCGGCTCCTGCGAAAATCTTCAGCTTGGTGTTCCTGCTGTCGAGAGCAGCGAAATGCTCCCTGATCTGCTGCTCGGACATGGCGTCCGGGAGGTCGTACTCCCCTTTGTAGAGGAACTCTCCCGGCACGTCGTTGTAGAGGTCATCTATCGACGAAACGCCTATCCGCTGCAGCATTTTCCTGATATCATCCTCAGTATGAGGAAAATATGAAAATGTTGCCATAATCCCAGAAATTATTCTCCGATAAGGGCGGCATAACCGGCAGCGTCGAGCAATGCGTCAACCTCGGAAGGATCGCTCATCTCGACCTTGATGATCCAGTTTGCATAAGGATCCTGGTTGATGAGCTCAGGAGCGTCCTCAAGCTCGTCATTCCTTTCAACTACGGTTCCGCTTACAGGGCAGATGAGGTCGCTGGAAGCCTTCACGCTCTCGAGAGCTCCGAACTCCTCCTCCCTGGTAACCTCGTCATCAAATTCCGGCATATCCACATAGGTGATGTCACCCATTTCCTTCTGCGCGAAATCGGAAACTCCGATCACTGCAACATTGCCTTCAACCTTTACCCATTCATGTGTCTCGCTATATTTGAGACCTTCGATAATTTTGCTCATATCAATTGTTTTTTATTGTGTTATTTCTTGTAATTTGTCTGATAGAAACGCTTCTTGATGACGATTCCCGGGAATACTTTCTTCCTGATGCGGATGTTCACCTGAGTGCCGAGAGCGGAATAACCGGCCTGTACCAAGGCGAAGCAGATGCTCTTGTCCAATGATATTGAATGATATCCGGTAGTCACTACACCAATTTGAGTACCATCCTCTGTCTCAACAGGATACGTAGCACGAGGAATGGCCTTGTCCTGGAGTTCGATGCCGACAAGCTTGCGCTGCACGCCTTCAGCTTTCTGGGCAACGAGAGCGTCCTTGCCTATGAACTCCTCCTTGTCAAGCTTGCAGAACATTCCGAGACCGGCCTCGATCGGGGTAATCTCATCGCTGAGCTCGTCTCCGTAAAGCGGCAGTCCGGCTTCGAAACGCAGGGTGTCACGGCAGCCAAGTCCGCAAGGCACGACGCCTGCTTCGAGGAGAATCTTCCAGATTTCCTGTGTTCCGGCCACGTCAGTATAGAGCTCGAATCCGTCCTCTCCGGTATAACCGGTACGGCTGACAATCATCCTGACGCCTTTCCACTCAGTCTCAAAATATGTATAGAAAGAGAGTTCAGCAGCCTTGCCGAGACCCAGGACTTCGGTGACAATGCGCTCGGAATCAGGTCCCTGCACGGCAATCTGGCCCCAACTGTCAGACTCGTTGACAACTTTCACGTCAAATCCTTCGGTATGGCTGAGCATCCAGTTGTAATCCTTCTCGATATTGGCGGCATTCACCACGAGCAGGAAATGGTCAGGCTCGAACTCCCTGTAAACAAGAAGGTCATCCACCACTCCTCCTTCAGGATGAAGCATCATTCCATAGAGCACCTTGCCCGGCTCGAAACCGCGAATCTCATTGGTAAAGATGTGGTTGACGAACTTCTCGGCATCAGGGCCGCTGATAAATACCTCGCCCATGTGGGAGACGTCGAACATCCCGACCTTGTGCCTTACGGCATTGTGCTCGTCGGTGATTGAACTGTACTGGATCGGCATCATGAAGCCGGCAAACGGGCTCATCTTTGCTCCGAGTGCCACGTGACTATCATAAAGACAGGTCTTTTTGAGATTTTCTTCCATTGATTATCAATATTAATGTTATTCTTTATTTTTCTATCAGCGACAGGAATCCTTCCGAGTCAAGTCCTGAAACATATTGTCCAAGGTCAGCATCCACGAGCTTTCCCGCTACGGCAGCTCTCTCGTCAGGAACCCCGGCAAGAAGTGATGTCAGATATTCATCGACGTCTTCACGAGAAGAGAAGAAATCACCTGACACATGGCATTTTACAATCTTTCCCCCGTCAATGTCAAAGTCCAAGCTCAGTTCGCCTACCCCTTCAATCTTGCCCATGTGGATGACACTGTATGCGTGGTTGCGTCCCTCGAGAAAAGCCAGATCCAGATACGTTGCCTCGATCTTCTCTATTTCCGCTATCTGCTCCGGAGTCAGCATTACCTCCTCGATTCTCTCAATACGGCCGTCCGGGTCCCTTACTCCGCAGAACTCGTTTATCAGATATTTCTTGTAGCACCTGATGTCGGCCA
>SFNZ01000113.1 GCA_004552615.1 Bacteroidales bacterium
CCTTCTCTTGTAGATGACGATGGCTATTTTCTGCCTATGATGTGGCCTAATCCAGCCTATCCCGGCCAGTCCGTACTTGAAAAGGCTGGAAGCATCAATATGAACGAGGTTGAAGCCGAGTTCCGCGCACAGATTGAACTGGCGAGGAAGCATATTCCCCAACTGACCCATATCTCAGGCCATATGTTTTCAACCATGTTCAACAAGGAGGTCAACGAATTGACAAAACGGCTTGCCGGGGAATACGGGCTTGTCTGCACAGATGTGATGGAAGGAATGCAGAACTACTCGTTGGAAATGACTGGATATTCCGGGGAAAGCAAGACTTCAGAAGACAAGACAAGGAGTTTCATAAAGTCATTGGAAGGCATGGAAAAGGGCAAAAGATATTATTTCATCGATCATCCTGCATACAATGACAGCGAGATGCAGACCGTTTTCCACATAGGCTATGAAAATGTCGCCGTTGACCGGCAGGGGGTTACAGACTTCATGACTCACCCGGACGTGAAGGCCATGATAGAGAAACTTGGGATAAAACTGATGAGCATCGCGGAATTGGGACAATGATGCGATGGATTGTAAAATTTTGTCGAAAAAATTAACATTATTATTGTTTATCATAAAATAATTACTATCTTTCGCAAAATTAATAATTCTACAGAATATGATCAGTGAATGGTGGTCAGCACTTGACCTTTTTATGAAAATCCTATGGGGAATAGCGATAGCCACTTCCCTTATATTCATCATCGAGACGATATTGACATTCATCGGAATCGACCATGACATGGATACCGACTTCGACATGAGCGACGGCTCGTTCGAAGGGGACACATCGATGAACCTCTACACGTTCAGGAATCTCGTGAATTTCCTGCTCGGAATGAGCTGGACGGCGATTCTGCTGAAAGAAAGCATTACGTCGACCGCGCTGCTGATGGTCATCTCCGTGGTGGCAGGAGCATTGCTCGTGGCAGCGGTGATGTGGATGTTCAGGTGGCTGAGCACGATGCAGCAGAGCGGCAATATAGATGTATTCAAATGCGCCGTAGGCTGCCAGGGAAAGGTTTATCTGACAATTCCGGCCGCAAAATCGGGAGCCGGGAAGGTGCAGATCACCATCAATGAGACAGTGCGTGAATACGATGCTCTCACTGATTCCGACGAGGCCATCAAGACCGGCACGCCTATCAAGGTTGTTGAGGTCCTCGACCCGTCCACGCTGCTGGTTGAAGAACTTGAGTCCCTGATTGTATAAAGTAAAATATCAAAAACATAATTGAAATGGAAGCAATCTACATCATCGTCATTGCCGTCTTCGTGCTGATTGTCACGCTTGCGGCCATCCTGCACAGATACAAACGCTGTCCTTCCGACAAGATTCTCGTAATCTACGGAAAGACCGGCAAGAACAAAAACGGAGGCATTTCCTCTGCGAAATGTATTCACGGAGGTGCAGCCTTCATCTGGCCTGTGTTCCAGAGCTATGCATTCCTTGACCTGAAACCTATTTCCATCGAATGCAATCTCACCAACGCGCTCAGCAAGCAGAACATCCGCGTGGACGTGCCTTGCCGGTTCACCGTCGGTATCTCGACCGAGCCTGAGAACATGACCAATGCTGCAGAGCGTCTTCTCGGACTCAGCATCGACAATATCCAGAACATTGCCACCGATATCCTTTTCGGACAGCTCCGTCTGGTCATTGCGACCATGGATATCGAGGAAATCAACTCCGACCGCGACAAGTTCCTCGCCAATGTCAGCACCAATGTAGAAGCCGAGCTCCGCAAGATCGGTCTCAAGCTTATCAACGTGAATGTCACCGACATACGTGACGAATCAGGCTATATCGAGGCTCTCGGTAAGGAGGCTGCGGCAAAGGCTATCAACGATGCCAAGAAGAGCGTCGCCGAGCAGAACCGTTTCGGTGAAATCGGAAAAGCCGAAGCCGACAGGGACAAGGACATCCGCATCGCCGAGACCCAGAGGGATACCCGTATCTGCACAGCCGACGCCAATGCCAAGGCAGTCGAGGGAGAGAACAACTCGAAGATTGCGATTGCCAATTCCGATGCGATCCGAAGGGAGAAAGAGGCTGAGGCTGCGAGACTTGCGGTAGCCGCAGAGAAGGTGCAGGCAGCGAAAGCCCTGGAGGAGGCCTACAAGTCGGAGCGCGATGCCGAGGCTGCCCGTGCAGAGAGGGAGAAGGCCACACAGACTGCCAACGTGGTGGTTCCTGCACAAATCGAGAAAGAGAAGGCCATCATCGATGCAGAGGCCGAGGCAGAGAAAATCCGCCGCATGGCCCAGGGAGAGGCAGATGCAATATTCGCCAAGATGGATGCCCAGGCGAGAGGTATGCTGGAGATATTGTCCAAGCAGGCCCAGGGTTTCAACCAGCTCGTGTCTGCAGCTGCCGGGGATCCTCAGAAGGCTGTCCTCATGCTTATCGCCGACAAGTTGCCTGAGCTCGTGAAGACCCAGGTGGAGGCCGTGAAGGGCATAAAGATCGACAAGGTGACCGTATGGGACGGGAACGGTGCGGATGGCAAGACTGCCACATCCAATTTCATCTCGAACATGATGAAGTCGGTTCCGCCGCTTGAGGACCTGTTCAATATGGCAGGAATGAGCCTCCCGGGATATCTGAAGGGGGCCGCCCAGGAAGACACCGCCGCCGGGAATGACGGTGCAAGTGAAACTGGAAAGGAGGTTTGATGCCTATCGTAGTGAACATAGACGTGATGCTCGCCAGAAGAAAGATGTCTTCCGGCGAGCTTGCCGACAAGATAGGGATTTCCGCCACGAATCTGTCAATTCTCAAGACCGGCAAGGCGAAGGCTGTCAGGTTCAGCACGCTTGAGGCATTGTGCCGGGCACTGGACTGCCAGCCGGGTGACATTCTGGAGTATCGCCCGGACTAGTGGCAAGGATTTTGGTACTTCCATCCAACATAACTTAAGTTTCGCAATCTGCGGATTTTTGTTTTTCAGAGGAATTATCGCGCAATGCGAGCAATGGCCGACGCGCATTATATACGCTACCCTTTTCCTAAATCCCTTTCCTTGGGAAAGGGACTTACCATCGGCCTGAAGGCCTCAAAAAGCAGTTGTTTCGCTCTGCGAAACTTGAGTAATAATCACATTAAAAACCAGATTTATTATGTTGGAAATTGGAATAAAGGGACATGGAAAGCTGACAGTAACTGACAGCATGACAGCAGCCGCCCTGGGCAGCGGCGCCATCGAAGTACTTTCAACCCCGATAATGATTGCCCTGATGGAGAAGACATCCCGGATGAGTATCGCGGATTATCTTGAAGAGAACCAGCGCACAGTCGGTACTGTAGTGAACATCAAGCATCTCGCCGCCACTCCGGTAGGCATGGAGGTGACCTGCGAGACAGAACTCATCGAGATCGACCGCCGCCGGCTTGTCTTCAAGGTCGCCTGCTACGACAAGGACGGCATCATCGGCGAAGGCCTGCACGAAAGATTCATTGTTGACAAGGACAAATTCATGGAAAAGGCATCCGCCAAGCTGGCTTAGGCCATCCCTGGACGGAGGTCTGTCTCAATCCTCCCGGACGGTTCCGTCATAGGATGCCAGTTTCAGGACGGAACCTGCTTTCACTTCCACGTTCGGATAAATCATCTTGTAGAGGATTTCTCCTGTCGAGCCGTTCTGAAGATTATACAGGAGATCGTAGGTTCCGGAACGAAGCTGCATCTTGATGACCTGATTCCGCGGATATCCCTTCTTGTCCGAGTAATACGGATGATCCGCAACCGTGTACTCTCCGCTCCGGTACACTTCCAGACCGGTCAGATAAACATTTTCAGTCGTGGCAACCTTCAACTCTATATCTCCGGCCGGAATCCTGTTCATCGCCGGAAGGTCGAATTCGGCCTGGAGGTCCTCGTGGTCATAGAAAGCCCATCCCTCAAAGACA
>SFNZ01000036.1 GCA_004552615.1 Bacteroidales bacterium
ATGTCCGACATCACTGCTGGATCCGACAACTGAGCCTGGAGAGCCTGGTATTTATCCTGAAGGCCAAGCACCTTCTCAAGCAACGTATTATTATCTGCCATAATTACCTAAAATCGGCCGCACGGCCATTAAAATTATTCACCTTACACGAGACTCTTCACATAGCAGCGGCGCCTCATATAGAGCTCATGGTCATATTTGCCCCAGACGTTTACCGCCCCGTTCGTCTCAATCTGCGGATTCGATATCGCCCACACCGTTCCTCTCTTCTTGTATTTGTCCGCCATCGAACAATGGAAAATCGCGCTCACACCCTTGTTCTGCCACTGCGGAACTGCGCCGTTCAGCATCAGGTCAACCGTCTCGTAATTGTGCATCGCCTTCAGGAGATGGAACCAGCCGAACGGGAACAACTTGCCCTTCGCCTTCTGCAAAGCCTTGGACATGAACGGGAAAGCAATCCCGAACGCCACCAGTTTATTCTCCTCATCCAGCACTATGCTGCTCACCTTGTCGTTGATGAACGGCATGCACACCTTCGCCTCATGCTCTATCTCCTTGTCCGTGAACGGGATGAAATTGTACACGGCGGAAACGAAACTTTCATTGTACACCTTGAAGAAATACTTCACCAAAGCCTTGTCCTTCTTGAGCTTCGCCAAACACCCCTCATGGAGATTGTACCTCTCCTTCAGCATTCCGGCAATCCGTGTCATCTTGTCAGGACACCCCTGATTCGAAATCATCTTGTACTGAAGCCAGTCGCATTCCTTCTCATAGCCGAGGGAAGTGACGAAGTCATTGTAATACGGATAGTTGTACAGGCAGTTGAACGGAGGGATGTTCTCATAGCCCTCAACGAGCATTCCCTGCTTGCCCAAAGTGTTGTAATACAACGGCCCGTGAACCTCTGTCATCCCGTTCTCCTTCGCCCATGCCTCGGCCGTTTCCAGCAGGAGACGCGCCACTTCGATATCATTGACAGTATCGAACCAGCCGAACCTCGCCCGCTTCTTGGAATACAGCTCGTTATATCTCGGATTGATCATGCCGCAGATCCTTCCCACGACCTTCTTCCCGTCCATCGCAAGCCACATCTTGTGAGTGCAATAATCCAAAGCCGGGTCCTTCGTCAGGCTCTCGACCTGGTCCACATGAAGAGGCGGAACATATTGGGGACAATTCCGGTACAATTCATCAGGAAACTTTATGAACTGCTTCAATTCCTTGCGGGTTCTGACCTCTACGATTCTGTAACAAGGTTTATTTTCAGGCATACTTTATGTATTTCTGTTCAGTACAACGTCGACCCTTAAAGCTGGGTTTTAGCAATTAACCCACAAAATTAAGAAAATATTCACATTGTAGCAAATACATTATTTTTCTGACAATAGGCGATAATTCAGTATCTTCGCGAATAGAAGTCAAAAATAATAATTTTGTGACCCGAACGGACAATTTTCGGGACACACTGGCGCAAAAGAAACAGAAAGATGAAAAAAGTAATCACCATCCTCGCGGCAATGATAATTTCAGCCGTCGCATTGAACGCCCAGACCAAGGCGGATGACATCATCGGAACATATCTTTCCGAAAACGGGACAGGCAAGGTGGATGTCACCAAAGCCGAAGGCAAATACATCGGAACACTCATCTGGACCAAGGACGAAGGCGCCCTCGATGTCAAAAATCCTGACAAGAGCAAGAGAAACGAAGTGCTTGTCGGAACAGTAATCCTCAAGAACATGACATTCGACGAAGCGAAGGGAGAATGGAAAGGAGGTACCATCTACGACCCGGAGAGCGGCAACACCTACAAGGCCACCATCAAGAGAAAGCCCAACGGAGACCTCACCCTGAGAGGATATGTCGGAGTCCCTGCCCTCGGGCGCAACTCCGCATGGACCAAGGTCAAACCTTAAGAAGATCCGTAATGACCGTCTGTGCACACGCGCATCCGAAGACGGCAGGCATATATGAAATGGTCCCAACCTGGGATTTCTTGTTCCGGCCGGCCTCCAATACAATGGAAGACCGGTCGGGAATTTCTTCTGAGAACACCGCCTTGCAACCGGTACGGATTCCCATCTTCCCGAGACGCTTCCTGACCATGTGGGCCAGAGGGCATTGGAAAGACTTGGAAATGTCAGTGATACGTACCTTTGTGACATCGAACTTTGCCCCTGCCCCCATCGAGGAGACGAGCGGTATCTTTCTGTCAATGCAATACTTGATGAGTTCAAGTTTAGGGCTCAGGGTGTCGATGGCATCCACCACATAATCGAAATGATATCCGTCAAGAAGGGCAGCAGGGGTATCCGAACTGTCCTCGAACCCTGGATCGGGCACCGCACCTTCGGAAATGATGAATTTCTCCACTGTCACGATATCGAGATCCGGATTTATGTCCAATAGCCTCTCCCTGAGCACCTCGCATTTCGGCCGCCCGGTAGTTGAGCCGAGCGCAATCAGCTGGCGGTTCCGGTTCGAGACGGAGACCTCGTCGCTGTCCAATATCAGGACATGTCCTACTCCGGCACGCACGAGCATCTCGGCTGCATAGCCTCCCACACCGCCTACACCTATCACTGCCACACGGGCTTCCGACAGGGTATGCAGCCCGGAAGCACCCACAAGCATCCCGGTACGCTCCTGCCATGCAGGAAACACATAGTCCTGATTCTCTGACATATATATTATGAATTACAGGCCTTTGGCCTTGGCCTCGTCCCAGATGGCATCCATTTCGGCGAGAGTCATGTCCGTAAGATTCCGGCCCTTGCGGATAGTGTTCTCCTCGAGATAGGTGAACCTGCGGCGGAACTTGTCGCAGGCACGGTTGAGGGCAGTGTCAGGATTCAGGCCGTAGAGCCTGGCGGCATTGACAACGGCGAACATGAAATCTCCGAGCTCCTCCTCTGCCCTGTCACGGGCGGAACCCTTGGCAGGAGCCTCATTGACATTGACGGGGATTCCCTTTTCCTCCTCAGCCATTGCCTCTAGCTCAGCCTGGAATTCACCCTGCTCCTCCTTGACCTTGTCCCAGACCTGGGACGGACATTCCCAGTCGAATCCCACTCCGCGGGCCTTGTCCTGCATCGAATAGGCTTTCAATATAGGAGGAAGGGAATCCGGCACTCCTGACAATATCCTCTTGTTCCCGCCTTTCTCCTTCGTCTTGAGCATTTCCCAGTTCTCAGAAACTTCCTCTGCATCAGCAACTTTCGTATCGGAAAATACATGAGGGTGACGGAAAATCATTTTCTCGCAGAGCCTTTCCATGACGTCTGCTACATCGAATTTGCCCTGTTCCTGCGCAATCCTGGAATAGAACACGACGTGAAGGAGGACGTCACCGAGCTCCTTCTCGATATCCTTGTCGGATTGTTTGAGTATGGAATCGCTCAGTTCGTACGCCTCCTCAATGGTCATAGGCCTCAGGGACTCCATGGTCTGGGCCCCGTTCCACGGACATTTTTCACGCAGCCTGTCCATAATGTCGAGTACACGACCGAACTGCGCGAGCTTTTCTTCGTAAGAATGTGCCATGATACCTGGCTATGAAACGGCCGGAGCTGAAGTCTGTGATGCTGCGGCGGGCTTAGGCTGCACGACCGGCTTGGGCTGCTGTGCCGGCTTCTGTCCGGTCACTGCTCCTGCAACTTTCTCGAACTCGCCTTCAGACAACATCTTGCAGGTTCCGTTGAAATGTGCGCCGAGCTCGACAACGAGCCGTTTGATATGCAGGTCACCGTTCACGCTGCATGTATCCTTGAGAGCGAGCGTGTCCTTCACGTAAAGACTACCTTCGAGCTTTCCCCAGAAGTCCACGTTCTCACATACAATATCACCTTTGATCTCGGCTTTTTCTCCGGCCACGACACGGCCGGAGCAGAAAATCCTGCCCTCGAATGTTCCGTCTATCCTAATGTCGTTCGGAGAGGATATTTCACCTTTTATGACCGAACCTGTTGAAATCCTGCTGACCTCGTTCGCATTGACAACAGGAGTTTGTGGTTTAACACTCATTTCCATCATCATTTGCAAGTGAGCCAAGTCCTTGCGATCCGTAATACCGGTGCATTGGCCACCGGCTTGACATATTTCCTGAAGAAATGGACTATACCAGTCCCCTTCCGTGGCAGTTCTTGTACTTGAGACCTGAACCGCACGGGCACGGGTCATTCCTGCCTACCTTCTTCTCCACATGGACAGGCATCCTTGTCTTCGGCTGTCCGGAGTTGGTGGAAAGGTCACCGTGCTGGGTGTTCATCCTGCTCATGTCAGTCTTGGGCTGCTGAGGCTCGCGGGCCGGCTGTGCCTGCTCCGGGTCACGCAGATAGATTGCGGAGCGGAACAGGAACGAGAGCACGTCCTTGTCCAGGGACTCGAGCATGGCGGCGAACAGATTGTAGCTCTCCAGCTTGTAAATCACGAGAGGGTCCTTCTGCTCGTATGCCGCATTCTGCACGGACTGCCTGAGGTCGTCCATGTCCCTGAGCTGCTGCTTCCAGTGATCGTCGATCTGATAGAGTATTATGGTCTTGCTGAGGGACTTGGCGAGTTCCTTGCCACCTGACTCGTAAGCCTTCTTCAGGTTGAACGCGAGATTCAGCACCTTGCGTCCGTCGGTGATAGGAACTGCAATGTTCTGCCATCTCTCCCCCTGCTTCTCGTACACGTCCTTGATGAACGGATAGACCTTCGTGATCATCGCTTCCATCCTCCTGTCATAGACCTCCTTCATGTGGAGAGTGAGCTTGTTCTTGAGCTCTTCCGGCTTCGCTGAAGAATAGACTTCCTCGCTGAATCCCGGATCTATTGACAGCTGGGCCATGAGATATGAGGAGAAATCTTCATAATTCATCCCGTCACTATTGTTCACGATGACCTCGGAAGCGTCAATCATCATGTTCATCACGTCAATTTCGATTCGCTCTCCGGACATCGCGTTGCGCCTTCTGGAATATATCGCTTCACGCTGATAGTTCATCACGTCGTCATATTCGAGAAGCCTCTTGCGGATACCGAAGTTGTTTTCCTCAACCTTCCTCTGTGCCTTCTCTATGCTGCTGGAGAGCATCTTGGACTCGAGAGCATCCTCATCAGTCATTCCGAGCTTGTCCACGACTGCAGCAATCCTCTCGGAGCCGAAAAGCCTCATCAGCTTGTCCTCGAGGGATACATAGAATGTCGAAGAACCCGGGTCTCCCTGACGTCCTGCACGACCTCTCAACTGACGGTCCACACGGCGGCTGTCATGCCTCTCGGTACCGATGATGGCAAGTCCGCCCGCCGCCTTCACTTCAGGGGACAGCTTGATGTCGGTTCCTCGTCCTGCCATGTTGGTGGCAATGGTCACGGTACTTGACTGTCCGGCCTGTGCCACAATCTCGGCCTCCCTTGCGAACTGCTTGGCGTTCAATACATTGTGAGGAATGCCACGCATCTTGAGCATACGGCTCAGGAGCTCGGATGTATCCACGTCGGTGGTACCCACGAGGACCGGACGTCCTGCGGCACGAAGTTCTGCCACCTTGTTGATGACGGCGGCGTATTTTGCTTTCTTCGTCCTGTATATGAGGTCGTCGTTGTCCTTCCTGATGACCGGCCTGTTGGTCGGGATAACCACCACGTCGAGCTTGTAGATAGACCAGAACTCACCTGCCTCGGTCTCGGCCGTACCGGTCATGCCGGCCAGCTTGTGGTACATTCGGAAATAATTCTGAAGGGTGATGGTGGCGAATGTCTGGGTCGCAGCCTCCACGGTCACGTTCTCCTTCGCCTCCACTGCCTGATGGAGACCGTCGCTCCAGCGCCTTCCCTCCATTATACGTCCGGTCTGCTCGTCCACAATCTTCACCTTGCCGTCCACTATAATGTAGTCCACGTCTTTTTCGAACATCGAGTAGGCCTTGAGCAGCTGGATCATGGTATGAACACGCTCGCTCTTGAGGGCGAAATCCTCCATGAGGGCATCCTTCTTGGCCTGCTTCTCGGCGAGCATGAGATTGGAATGTTCGATGGCAGCCACCTGTGAACCGACGTCAGGCAGCACGAAGAAATCCGGATCGGAAACCTCAGCCGCAAGCATGTCGTGTCCCTTGTCGGTCATATCCACTGAATGCTGCTGCTCGTTTATGACGAAATACAGAGGGTCTGTCACCTCCGGCATCTGCCTCTCGTTGTCCTGGATATAGAAATTCTCCGCCTTCTGCATCAGCTGCTTCATTCCCGGTTCGCTGAGGAACTTGATGAGCGGCTGGTATTTAGGGAGTCCCTTGTGGCACCTGTACAGAAGCATTCCTCCGAGAGCCTCGTCCTTGTTGGCTATGGCCTTCTTCGCATCGTTGAGAGTCTTCGTGATGAGGGCTCTCTGATTGGAGTAGAGCTTCTCCACGTAAGGGCGGAATTGCTTGAACTGCTCGTCGTCCTGGGACTTGGCCACAGGACCGGAAATGATGAGCGGAGTCCTGGCATCGTCGATGAGCACGGAGTCCACCTCATCCACGATGGCATAATGATGCTTGCGCTGCACGAGGTCGCCCATCCTCGAGGCCATGTTGTCACGAAGATAGTCGAAACCGAACTCGTTGTTGGTTCCGAATGTAATGTCACATTCATAGGCCTTCCTGCGGGCGTCGCTGTTAGGCTCATGCTTGTCGATACAGTCCACCGAAAGCCCGTGGAACATATAGAGAGGTCCCATCCACTCGGAATCTCGCTTGGACAGGTAATCGTTCACTGTCACCACGTGCACACCCTTGCCGGCGAGCGCATTGAGAAACACAGGCAGGGTAGCCACGAGGGTCTTGCCCTCTCCGGTGGCCATCTCCGCAATCTTTCCCTGATGCAATATGATACCGCCGATGAGCTGCACATCATAGTGTACCATCTCCCAGACAGTCTCATTGCCTCCGGCAACCCAATGGTTCTGCCAGAGGGCCTTGTCACCCTCGATGGTCACGAAATCGTGGGACACGCTGAGGTGACGGTCAAATTCTGATGCAGTGACCTCCACCACTGGATTCTGGGTGAACCTGCGTGCCGTGGATTTCATTATCGCGAACGCCTCGGGAAGAATTTCCTCGAGCATTTTCTCTATTGCAGCATCCTCATCCTTCACAAGTTTGTCGGACTCGGTGGCGAGCTCTTCCTTCTTCTTGACCGGAATGTCGCTTTCAAGCTGGGACTTGATCTCGGCAATCCTGTTCTCAAACGGTTCCTCAACCTCACGGAGACGCCTCTTCAATTCCTCGGAACGGGCCCTGAGCTCATCGTTCGAAAGCTTGTCAATCGTCTCATAAGCAGCGAGAACCTTGTCAAGCACAGGCTTCACATGCTTCATATCTCTGTCGGACTTCGTGCCGAACACTTTTTTGATTATATCTACCAGCGCCATTGCTTATCGTTTTTAACACTAATCCTGCAAATATAATAATAATTGATGTCAATGACAAATCGGACTTAACTGACTGTAAACATAGAACATGTCTTCCCTTATCCTGCGGACGTCATGTCTCGAGGCAGCTTCAGCAGCCCCTCTTCCGGCAATCGTTGCGGCCCGGTCCGCGTCAACAATCAGGCTCCGGATCTTCTCCGCGAAATCCTCCGCATTCCCGGGAGCAGCCAGAAGTCCGGTCACCCCGTCTTCCACAAGGGACGGCACCCCGCCGACTGCAGCAGCCACCACCGGAACACCTATCATCTGGGCTTCGCATACACTGTTCGGACTGTTGTCCACATAGGAAGGATGGACATATACGGATGCCGAAACAAGTTCAGAAGCAATGTCCTCTGCCCCTCCTACCCCGGCGGCCATCACTCCGCAATCTTCTGCATTGACTCCCGTAAAATTCTCATAGAAAGACAGATCCACATTGCCGAATACTTTCCATTCGAACCTCAGTCCGTAGCGTGAGCGCAACAGGGAGGCAGTCCTGAGAATCAGGTCCATCCCTTTGTACGGAGCCTCTGAAATCGTGGACACGATCTTCATCCGGCCTGAAGGGCTCCACGTCCCGGCCATCTTATAGAATGGTGGCCTCAGGACTTCATTCACCTTGAAATACGAAGCATCAGCATTGCAGGTTTTCACCACTTCCCTGTCCCATGCCGTACGACCGATGAAGAAATTCACTGTCTTCAGGACTTCCGCTTCATCGGCAGCCCGTCTCTTCATGTTCAGCCAATGATAATATTTCCCGGCGATGCCCCGCAGGGTTCTTCCGGAAAGGCAATATCTGAAAAGGCTCATCCCCGGAGGGAGGAAGCCCTTCACACAAGCATCCAGAATGCCCTGTACATGCAGGACTACTGGGATATCAACATATTCTGCGACAAGCCCGTACGGATATTCCGAGCCGAATACCTCTATGACGTCAGGACGGAACTCCTTTATTATCTTCACAAAAGAAGTTAGAATCCAGGACCGTTGCGCGGCATTTCCGGAAAACAGCCTCCTGATTCTGGATGTCCGGCCCGAATCATACGGGTCCGGTACCGGAAAATATTGCACGCCGTCTTTCACTGCAGGCCCGCAGGCATCGTTGCTGACGAAAGACACTGCAAGCGTAACAGTCGATGAAATCTGCCTCTCAAGCGAAGAGACCCAGCCGTATCCGTTGTAGTCACCGGACCGGGAAGCATATCCTGAAGGGGATTTGGTAAGCCAGAGCACTCTCATAGGGCGTCCGTCACTGATTAGGGTACTTGTCCCTGAACCCGTTGTCTATCTCACAGCGTATCTCGGTGATTGTCATGCGCCTGGTGAAATCCATGAAAAAACTGCCGTGATTGGAAATGCGCTCGAACTTGGCCGGCATCTGCATATAGTCACCGTAGATGCGCCTCAGGATTTCGTCATTTCCTGAAGGCACGGGCACCATCATGTTCTCGAAAGGAATCAATGTCCTGCCGCATATACATCCAGCCGGGAATGAGACCTTTTCAGCCGGGGAAAATGCGGAATATGTGATTCTCCAGTCTCCTCTGCCGGCTGCCAATGCGCGGTCCATGCTGCAGAAACGGGCTTTCAGCGACTTGCGGCGCGGCCTGTACCAGAGAAGGTCGAGCAATGCTCCGGAGCAATAGTGGAAATTGCCTTCAAGCAACGACTCGCCCCAAGCCCTGAAAGTATGGCGCCGGAAGCTCCTGCGGTATTTCCTGAAGGCCGAATGATATTCATCCTTGAATCTCTGGGCGGCAGCAATGTTCCCGTCAAATGAATCCAAAGGAAAAATGTCGATGAATACTCCATATACGGAAGGATATCGTTCCTGCTCCCAGATGGTGGAGTTCATGTCGCAGAACTTGGTGATGGAGAACGGCATGTCCTCTTCACTCACACGCGGGCCGCAGAGGTCGTACTCTCCTTCGAGGATGTCCCCGGCAATCTCCCGGACACGTCCTCTCATGGTCAGAAGTCTCTCATAATCAGGCCTCGGCATATATACATCGATGTCGTCGTCCCAGGGAATCAGGCCCTTGTGTCTCACTGCACCTATAGAAGCTCCGAAGGCCAGATACCAGTCAAGCCCCGCAGCATCGCAGAACTTCATGAAATCACGCATTGTACGGAGCAATATCTCCTTGTGTCTGTCGTCCATAAGAATAAGATTAAGTTTCGCAAGCCGCAAATTGAGTCCTTTCATTAGGGATTGTCGCTCAATGCGAACAAAGGCCTACGCGCATAATAAACGCTACCTTTTTCCTAAATCCCTACCGTCCCTTCGGGCTGCTCGCTGCAAAAGACCACTGGGCTTTTGCTGAACGCTCACGACCTACCCTCGGCCTGAAGGCCTCTAAAGCAGTTGTTTAGCTCTGCGAAACTTCAGTAAATGTGTTATAACTTACAAATTTACACATTATTTCAACATTTTCCGGCATTTTTCGGAAATAATATTTGATTTGAATTTGAAAACGTTTAAATTAGCTACATAAAAATACAATGAAAATGCCTGGAATTTCCCGAAGAGGCGCATCACTTCCGGCTTCCCCTATCAGGAAGCTCGCGCCATACGCAGAAAGTGCGATACAAAGAGGAGTCAAAGTCTATCATCTGAACATCGGCCAGCCGGACCTGCCGACTCCCGAAAAAGCTCTTGATGCCATAAGGACACTGGACCGCAGGACATTGGAGTACAGTCCGAGCAACGGTATCAGAAGCCTGAGGGATAAATTGACCGGTTATTACAGCCGGTTCGGAATCAATCTTTCCCAGGACGAAATCATTGTCACTTCGGGCGGTTCCGAAGCGCTTCTCGCAACATTCCTGACCTGCTTCGACCCGGGGGACGAGGTCATCATCACCGAGCCTGGCTACGCGAACTACCTGAGCTTCGCCAAGGCGGCAGGCCTCGTGGTGAAAGCAGTGACCTCAAGGATAGAGGACGGATTCGCCCTCCCGTCCGCCGCTGATTTCGAGACAGCCATCACCGACAAGACCAGGGCCATTCTCATCTGCAACCCGAACAACCCTACGGGACATCTCTATTCCCCGGAGGAACTGTTCCAGATCAGGGACCTGGTTCGCGACCACAACCTGTTCCTGATTTCCGACGAAGTCTATCGTGAATTCGTGTACAACGGAAAGCCTTACGTTTCCGCTCTCACCCTCTTCGGAATCGAAGAGAACGTGATAGTAGTGGATTCCGTATCCAAGCGTTATTCGGAATGCGGAATACGCGTGGGCATGGTAGTTACCAGGAACAAGGAAATCCTGGAAGGAATAATGCATTTCTGCCAGTCAAGGCTCAGCCCTCCACTCCTCGGACAGATTGCCGCGGAGGCATCCATCGAAGGGACCGAGCTCTATTCCGAGGAATGTTTCAATGAATACAAGGCCAGACGCGACTTCTTCATCGAAGGCCTCAACAAGATACCCGGGGTTTACTCTCCTCTTCCAGAAGGCGCCTTCTACACGGTGGCAAGCCTGCCTGTGAAGAACGCAGAGGATTTCTGCAGATGGTGCCTGACGGATTTCTGCTGGAAGGAGAACGGGGAAGAACCTGAAGAAAATGGCGGAATACGTTTCGGAGGCCTCATTCCTGGTCCCGAAAAAAAGGAGCCGGAATTCATCGGGGAAACCGTGATGATGGCGCCGGCTGCCGGATTCTATGCCAACAAGGAACTGGGAGCCAATCAGGTGAGGATGGCGTACGTTCTCAAGAGAGAGGACCTGGCACGCGCCTTGAAAGTGCTTGAGAAAGCCCTCGAGGCCTACCGCAAGGTCGAGGCCGGAGAATAACGGCATGTCATATTGAAGGATACAAATATTTCCTCATGCGAAGGACGGCGGCAGTAATGTCCGCCGTCTTTGCATTGAACCATTTCTCCGCGGCGGAAGAAGGAAGACTCAGGAAAGACGGGTCGAATTCCATGTCAGGGAAATTGGTCCTGATGTCTTCGACAGCGCGGGCGGAATAATTCCCGAGAAGGGCCTTCCTGACGAATCCCGGAAGGCGGCTACGTGACAGGAGATGGCGGCGGAGAGGGAATCCGGCCTCGATGAACGCGCATCTCGTACTGAATTTCAGGGACTCGTTTTCCGACCACCTGTACACGAACAAAGTCTTGTCGTAATTGTAATAATTCAGCCCGGAAAGTCCGGCCCGGACAATGAAATACAGGTCCGTGGACGGCCCGGACACATAGTCGAAACCACCGGATCGGGCTATGGAAGAGCGCCTTATGGCCATTCCGGTAGGTATGAATGTCCTGCAGAACGGCTCCCATGAAGTGAGAGGTTTCCAGAGCCTTGCCGGGCGGCCGTCATCCTCCGGCAATTCCAAAGGAGTACCGTCGAGCCATTTGAACGGCCGCGGACAGACTATGTCAGCATCCGGCCTGGCCTCCATGACCCGCACTATTTCACGGACATAGGACGGCAGAAGGAAATCATCGTCGTGAAGGATGACTGTGATATCTCCCCTTCCGACTGTCAGGGCGCGGTTGAAATTGCCGACAAGACCCAGGTTTGAGGAATTCTTGAGATATCTCAGGCGCGGGTCATCGAGACATTCAAGATAATCCCCGATTTCAGTGTCAGGCTCGGGATTGTCCTCCACGACCACCACCTCGTATGGCAGGACGGTATCCTGCGAGAGGGCCGATGACAGGGCATGCTTAAGCATTGAGACCCGTTTGTAAGCCGGTATCACTATGGACACGACAGGAGCGGAGCCGTCAGTGCAGTCCTTCATAAGAACAGACTCCACATCCGCCTGGACATACAGGTTGTCATTCGCCTTCAGGCACTCTTCCGCATTGATTTCCATACACTTGAAATTTTATTGCCCAACACCGAAAATCCGTCTGAATAAAAGCCCGGGACGGTCATCTCCAGTTCCCTGAATACCCACAGAGGCCATCTCCAGTTGTTGTATGCAGCCTGCACGATACCCTGCACCAGGACTACGCCGAGCAGCCCGGCAGCCGTATATTTCAGCACGATGAACGTCAGCAGCACTATAATGCCTCCTGACACCAGGCTCGGGACCACATAAGGGATACGGTTCGAGGTGGATATCACCGAGGCGAACTCCGAGTGGTTGAGTTCCAGGGCGATGACAAGCAGGTACAGGGCACATATTCCGATTGACGGAAGTTCGGTGGATGAATGTATCAGTTTCAGGAAAGGAGGCACAACGAACAGAATTGCAATGGCTCCCGCGAGCATCACAATCTGGCCGGTCACCACCGTAAACGAGATTGTCCTGCGGAGTTCATCCTTCCTTCCGGACACCCTCAGATTGGAGAGTTTGGGAAGAAATGTGACGAACAGTGTATTGGCCACTCCTGACACGATGGTGGAGAGCTGGGTCAGCAGGCCGTAGGAACCGATTACTCCAAGAGGCAGGAAGAAACCGATGATGAACATCCCCATCTTGTTCACCGCATAAGCCCCGAGAAAATTGATTCCCAACTTCCTGGCATTGAACCAGATGACTTTGAATGTGGAATTTATCTCCTCCTTCGTGACCTCCCCGTCCAGACGCGATTTCAGGTCCGGAGTGAAATACACCCTGTAACAGAACAGGCGCTGGACGAACGGGGCGATGAAATTGGCGGCGACGACCGCGAACAGGCCCCAGTCCAAAAGCAGGAAAATGACGCATAACAGCATGTATGCGGATTTCGACAGGATGGCCGCCTGGGACGCCTCCTTCACCATTCCGCTGCCGGTGAGCAGGCTGGAATAATAGGAGAAATATATGTTGAAATACGTCGAGAATGAGTACAATATCCAGATGTACAGGGAGTTATGGACATTGGTAAAGCCTTCTGTCAGATACCATATATAGGCCGTTCCGAAAGTCAGCATTACTGCGAGGGCAATCAGCGAAAGCCTGGTATAGACATATCTGGCCGTCTTGATAAGTACCGCAAGCAGATGCCAGTCCACCTCTCCCCCGGACTCTTCCATGACCCCCTCCTTCAGGAGGGAACGGGCCCCGCTGTTGACGTATGTGAAATTGCGCCCGAACTGGGGCGAGAATCCGAAATCAAGGAGCCCGACTATGGAGCCGACCGTGAGCATCAGGTAGTTCATGCCCACCTCCTCCTTCGTCAACATATTGAGAATCAACGGCAGGGTCACAAGGCCCGACCCTATCAGGAAGAACTTCGCGACATAGCTCCAGATGACATCCTTACGTGTTATATCGACTCCCATATCATCTCCTCCCCTGACATTTTTCCATGCCCCAGGCGTAAACCTTGTCGATTTCCGGGCAGCTGACACCGTTCTCGTGGGCGAGGTCATGTATCATTTTCAGCCCGTACGGAAAATCTTCCGTGAAATACCGGCTGCCAAAATCAGGGATCCATCCCCCTTCCACGCGCACCATTGGCGACTCGATGTCCCTGAACGAAGGAATGCTGCTTATCTTCGCAGTCATTCCTTCTGCATCAGAAGCTTCGTAATGTTCTAGCAGGGTATCTATGTGCTCAGTGCTGACGCCCAATGCCGAGAGCAGGCTGAAGAACTCACTGTCCATCCGGATTTCTAGTTCGGACGCCTCCACAGTCCATTCCCTGTAGAATAGTCCGCGTTCCGGGAAAGGTTTCCCGTCCCAGTCCTTCCACATCGTGTAGAGTCGTCCGGTATGCAGGATGGGATTGCTGTTGCTCAGGGTAACCTCATAGAAACTCCCGGCAAGGACCACCTTCTCCCCGAAAAGCCTGCCGAGGACATCCGCAAACGCCTGCCTGCCAGATATATTCTCGACCGCTACAATGAGCTCCTCCCTGTCCCCGAGAAGCCTTGCGCTCTTTCCGTATTCCGTCACCCGGGACACGTATGGCACACGCTGGAGGCCGAATACGGGCACTCCCTCCAGATGTTTGTGGCAATGAAAGAAGAATCCGGAATTGGAGACCACGGTCCCGACGATGGTATTCTGCCCGAGATACGGCTTGATCCTGTCCAATGTCTCCCCGACCAGGAATGCCGGAAGGCAGAGAAGGACAATGTCGGACCGGGGTATCAGCCCTGCAGGGTCGGAAGACACTTCCGCAAGCCTTCCCCTCAGGACGTTTCCGTCCGGTCTCGTGACCTCGAACTCGCGGTTCCATCTCTCCGGATGCGAGCATAACATATTGACGGACACGTCCTCCAATCTGGAGAACATCCCCGCGCAGGTATGTCCGAGGCCTCCGCCTCCGCATATTGTAACGATCAGCATTTTCTCTCCTCTTCCAGCTGTCTGAACGCGGCGAGGAGACGATCATTATCCTCCCTGCTCCTTACCGCTATGCGCATATATTGTCCTCCGTCAAGTCCTGCCTTGGTCGAGCAGTCCCTCGTGAGGATATCGAATCTCTTGAGCATCGTAAGCACAAGTCCCCCGGCCGTGTACGGCGGCAAAATCCTGCACAGGAAATAATTGGCCTGCGAAGGCATGACGTGCAGGAACGGTATCCCGGACAGTTCCCTTCCGAACCGGTCCCTCTCTTCAGCAAATCTCGTGCACGCCCGGTGATAGTCCTTCTCGTACTTGGTGAATATCTGCATGAAGAACTCGGCAAAGGAATTTATATTCCAGATGCTCAATGACTTGCGAATGCTTGCCATCAGCTCCATGTCAGCAGAACAGAGGATTCCGAGCCTGATTCCCGGCACCCCGTAGCTCTTGGAAATGCTCTTGAGCACCACTAAATGCGGATATTCTTCCAGAATCCTGTCA
>SFNZ01000037.1 GCA_004552615.1 Bacteroidales bacterium
TATATATGATGGTATCCTTCTTCAGCCCCTTCGCCTTCAGGTCCTGCTCCGGGTTCGCCTTGCAGATGTCGTCTATGCTGACACCATAGACCTTCGCCACTGAATAGAGGGTCTGGTGGTCTAGGACTTTATGGCAATAATATACTTTCCCGTCCACGCCCCTGATTCTCTCGGAAGATATCGTGACCGGCTCCTGGGTGTAATTCTGCGCGGTGGAAATGCTTTCTCCGCACCACAGACATGCCGCAACCAGTGCGGAAGGCAGAATCATATGGATTTTCATTTTCGCTTTCATGTTTTTTCCTTTACAAAGTACCCGCAAAATCAGTCAGGCTCCTGCAGAATGCCTCCCAGGACAGCCTCTGTTTCTCCTTGCGTATGTTCCCGATGCATCTTGCAGCGGTTTCCGGGCATCCGAAATATTTCTCTATCTCCGCTCGGATGCATTCCGGGGCAGCCTCTTCCGCAACAATACCCGTGCCTGTCTCCCCGATGGTCTGCTTGAGTCCTCCTGTATCCGTGACAATCATCGGTACCTCGAAATGATAGGAGACCGAACTGATTCCGCTCTGGGTCGCGGACCTGTATGGCAATACGGTCACGTCCGCGGCGGAGAAATAGTCCTTCACCTGGGAATCCTTTATGTATGAAGGGAATACGTGTATCCGGCCTTTCCCCGGAATCCCTTCGATTATCTTGCTGTACGGCTCGAATGACCCGTATGGCTCGCCGGCTATGATCAGCTGGTATTCCTCCCCGAGGCCCGAAAATGCTTCCAGCAATATGTCAAGACCCTTGTAATGCCTTATCAGCCCGAAGAACAATATGTTACGCTTTCCCGGAGCCAGCCCGAGACGTCTCTCCGCCTCTTCCCGTGGCAGTTTCTCCCCGAAATGGGAATACAGGGGATGGTTGCGCATTATGTATTTCGCATCCGGCCTGAGCCTCAGCAGGTCGCTGGTCACGGAATCGCACATCGTGACGAATCCGTCGCAGCCTCCGAGGAAATATTTCGTGAACGGGGTGTCGAAGAAACGCGGCTCGTGGGGTACCACGTTGTCGAGGATGCCTATGACCTTGCAATTTTTCCCGACGTGCCGTGCCACGTAGCCGAGAGAAGGTGCGAACCACGACATCCAGTATCTCATTATCAGGATGTCCGGCTGCCATTCCCGTATCATTTTCGCCGTCCTTGCCCATGATATCGGATTGGCTGTGTCCAATGTCGCGGTACTCTCTACCGGCATCGCCTCGTCATCGGGAGTCACATATTGGGTCTTCCCCGGGAAAAGGATGTCCGGATATTGCCGGGTGAAATTGAATGCACGGACAATATCGGATTTGCCCAGTTCAAAATACAGATTTGCGTTGAACTGGGCAATACCACCCCGGTAGGGGTAAAAACAGGATAAGACAGCGATTTTCACGTCTTATTATATTATTGTTCGGATTTGTTATTCCGCAGAGCTTTTTCCTGAATCCTTGGACTTGCTCTTCACGTACTCGTCGTTGAGCCTTGTGATGATGTCGTCGGTCACGTCGAGCGAGCTGTCGGCAGCTGCTACCGGTGCAGGAAGGATGTCACCCTGGGTGGTGATGATCATGGCGTAATGCATCTCGGCGATGTATCTGTCAAGGAAAGACTTGATGGCGTCTCCGATATTGTTCATCATCACCTGCTGCTCCTCGGCGATTTCCTGGTTCTTCTGGTTGGCATACTCGTTGAAAGCGTTCCTCTGCTCCTCGAGCTTCTGTCCCTGGGCCTCTGCCACTGAGCGGGTTATGAGACCCTTGTTGATTTTCTCCTGGAATGAGTTCACATCTTTCTGGAGCTTGGCGCCTCTTCTGTTTACTTCCTCGGAGATGCCCTGGGCCTTGGTCTCCACTACTGAACGGAGGTCGTTGGCCATGTCATATTCGTTGAGGACCCTGTCAAGGTTGAAATATACGATGGCTCCTTTTTCCGCCGTTGCCGCAGCGCCTTCACTGCCGGCCTCGCCGCTGACTGCAGATTTGTTCCCGGTGAGGGAGATGATTCCGAATACTGCCACAGCAACCAGAGCTATGACGCTGAGAATTAATGGTGTGTTCTTCATTTTTATTTGTTTTTAATATTATTCTGTTTGCCTGGTGCCATAATGCCTTGTTTGCACGGCACGGCGCATCAAAATGCAAATTTACTAAAATATTTTAATCTTTGACAGATATGCGCCTATAGTTTTTTCAAGACCCATGTAAAGCGCGTCGCTGATGACGGCATGCCCGATGGAGACCTCGTCGGTCCATGGAATCGTCCTTATGAAATATTCGAGATTCTCAAGATTCAGGTCATGGCCGGCGTTGAGCCCGAGCCCGCATTCCCTCGCCGCTTCGGCAGCTTCAAGATAAGGCGCTATGGCTTTCTCCCGGCATGACGGATAATCTTCTGCGTATCCGGCCGTGTACAACTCCACCCGGTCGGCCCCGCACAAGGCGGCCCCACGTACCATCACGGGATCCGGATTGACGAATATGGAGGTGCGTATCCCGCAGTCCCTGAATTCCTTGCATATTTCCGTGAGGAATTCTGCGTTACGCACGGTGTCCCATCCGGCATTGGACGTAATGGCGTCAGGCGCGTCCGGAACGAGGGTGACCTGGTCCGGCCTCACCTCCTTCACCAATGCATTGAATCCGGGTATCGGATTGCCTTCTATGTTCATTTCCACATTTATCAGCGGCCTTATCGCCCTGACGTCCGAATAGCGTATGTGCCGCTCGTCCGGCCGGGGATGAACGGTGATTCCTTCCGCCCCGAACCTCACGCAGTCCACCGCAGCCTTCTCCACGTCCGGGATGTTCCCGCCCCTTGCATTGCGCAGTGTGGCGATTTTGTTTATGTTGACGCTCAACCGTGTCATATCCGTAACAATTTGAGTATTCCGTAAAACATACAAAAATAGCTATTATTGTGAAATTATTGTAAAGAAAGTGCTATTTTTGTAATCTACCTGACAAAATCAATCAGATGCTTTTCGCATTTTATATCAAAAACAAGGCGCTGTCCGACAACCCCAGGCTCCTCTTCCTGAGGAAGAATCTGGAGGAAGCAGGTTGCGTGCTTTATGACATAGAATCCCGCGGGGACCTTCGGCAGGGAACCGAAGCGGTAATAAGCGTGGGAGGTGACGGAACGTTCCTCTCCGCCTCCAAGCGTGTCGCTGACAGCGGCATTCCGATCATCGGAGTCAATATGGGCCGGCTCGGATTCCTTTCCGAAAACAAGCCGGAGGATGTCGCCGAGGCTCTCGTGAAAGGGGAGTACAGGCTCGAGAACAGGACCATGCTGTCGGCTTCGATTTCCGGGACGGACGTGGACGGGAAGATAGATTTCTGGCCTTACGCCCTGAACGAGGTAACGGTGCACAGGAGCGGAGCGGCCGTGCTCGGGATAAGTGTATGTGTGGACGGAGAGGAACTGCCTACATATTGGGCGGACGGGCTTATCGTGGCCACGAGCTCCGGCTCGACAGCATATTCGCTGAGTGCCGGAGGCCCTATCTGCACCCCGGACTCCAAGGTGCTCATAATCGCGCCGATAGCCCCTCACAACCTGAACGTGCGCCCTCTCGTGGTGCCGGAGACCGCTGAAATAGAAATCAGTATCCGCTCCAGGGACGCGTCGGCAATATTCACGATGGACAACAGGACGATGACCATCGGCATATCCGCGAGGATAAGAGTATCTATGGCACAATTTTCGCTAAAACGTATCCGGCTTTCCAGGTCGAGTTTTGTAAAAGCCCTGGTCAGCAAGCTTTTCTGGGGAGAAGATATCAGGAACAATGGTGATTGAACAATCAATGGAAAAAGACAGCAGGATTCCGGTTCACGTATCCATGATCATGGACGGAAACGGCAGATGGGCCAGGGCACGTGGCCAGGAACGTGTTTTCGGACATAAGAAAGGTGCGGAAAGTGTGCGTGCCTGTCTCGAGGCGGCAATAGAAGCAGGTGTCAAATACCTGTCTGTGTATGCATTCTCTGAAGAGAACTGGAACCGCCCGAGGCAAGAGGTGGATTTCCTCATGAAACTGATGGCTGATTCAATATCGGACGAGATGGAGTCCCTGATGAAGAACGGGGTGCGGTTCCGTGTCCTCGGCAACAGGGCAAGACTCAGTCCGGATCTTCTCGAAGCCATTTCTTCGCTCGAGGCCATGACCCGGGACAACGGTACGATTGACCTCATAGTTTTCCTCAGTTACAGCGGCAGATGGGACATAAGCCAGGCTGCAAGGCGTTTCGCGCAGCATTGCATTGAATGTCCGGAGGAAGCTGCGAAGCTTTTGGATGAGAATGAACCTGTGGACATGGGGTCATACCTTGTGACGGCAGGCATTCCTGACCCTGATCTCATCATCAGGACGTCCGGGGAGAAGCGCCTGAGCAACTATCTGCTGTGGCAGGGGGCATATTCGGAACTTGTATTCGTGGACAAGCTGTGGCCTGATTTCAGACGGGATGATTTCTTCGATGCGCTCGCTGAATATTCATCCAGGGACCGAAGATATGGAAAAGTGAAATAATTGCTGTATATTTGTACGATATTACTCAAAAGAAGATGAAGATACAACACGTATTCTGCATAGCTGTGCTGTTGATGATGCAGTCCGTGGCATCCGGTCAGCAGAAGAAGAGTTCTGTGGAAATAGACTATAACGAGCCCCGCGAATATGTCGTGGGAGGTGTGAAGGTGACCGGAAACCGTGCGTTCGCGGAGCAGCAGATCCTCAATCAGGCCGGACTCAGGCCGGGGATGAAAGTGACTGTTCCGGGAGATGACATATCCTCCGTGGTGAGCAGGTTGTGGCTGCAGCGCTATTTCCAGGATGTCGCTGTCTATGTCGATTCCATTGCCCCGGCCGGGGATACAGCGTTCTTCCGCCTTGACATCCAGGAGCGTCCGAGGGTCTCGATGTGGTCTTTCAGCGGTGTTAAGAGCGGTGAGAAGAAAGATCTTCTCGAGAGATTGAACTACAAGAGGGGAGCGGCATTCTCGGACTACGTGTCGAAGACATCGGTGGACATCATCAAGAGATATTACCAGGGCAAAGGCTTCATGAACGTGGAGGTGGAGCCTCAGGTGAAGAAGGACACCGTGGTGAAGAACGCCATCCGCGTGAATTTCGCCGTGGACAGGGGAGAGAAGGTCAAGATCAAGACCATCAATTTCATAGGCAATACGGACGTGAGCGACTTCAAGCTCGCCAAGTCGATGAAGAAGACCAAGTCCGCCAAGTACTACAACTTCTTCAAGAGCAAGAAGTTCAACGAGAAAGAGTACGCTACTGACAAGAAATCCCTCATCAGTGCTTTCAACGAGGCCGGTTACAGGGACGCACGCCTGCTCAAGGATTCCATATATTATGTGGTTCCAGGCAAGCGTCTCGGGATTGACTTCACCTTCGATGAGGGCAAGAAGTATTATTTCAGGAACGTGACATGGACAGGAAACTCGGTTTATTCCACCGAGGCCCTGAATTCCGTGCTCCAGATAGAGAAGGGTGACCCTTATGACCTCGTGACCATGCAGAAGCGCCTGCAGGGAGGCGGGAAGCAGGGCGACATGGATGTGTCCAAGCTTTACCGTGACAACGGTTATCTCTTCTTCGACGTGCAGCCTGTGGAACTGAACGTGGCGGGAGACTCCGTGGACGTGGAGATGCGTATCGTCGAGGGCAAGCAGGCCACATTGAACAATATCATTATCAACGGCAACGACCTCACCAACGAGAGGGTAGTCCGCCGCCAGATATTTACCAGGCCGGGCTATCTTTTCAGCCAGTCCGACTTCGAGCGCTCCATCAGGGAGATAGCCTCTCTCGGCCAGTTCGACCCGGAGGCCATAACGGACCCGGCCAAGGGCTGGTCCATCCTTCCTGACCAGAGGGACAATACTGTGGACATCGTCTATAACGTGACGGAAAAGCCTTCCAGCCAGCTCGAGCTCTCGGGAGGATGGGGCGGCAAGACATTTGTGGCCACAGTCGGAGTAAGCTTCAACAACTTCTCCACCCGCAGGTTCTTCGACAAGGGTGCGTGGCGTCCGGTTCCTCTCGGAGATGCGCAGAATCTGGCATTCCGTTTCCAGACCAGCGGTACATATTATACAGCCTTGTCCGCAAGCTTCATGGAACCGTGGCTCTTCGGAAAGAAGCCTACCTCCCTCAGCATCTCCGCTTACTACAGCCGCCAGACCAACTCTTACCTCGCCTGGAACATTCTCAACAATGACCGTCAGTTCGAGGTGTACGGTATTTCCGCAGGAATCGGAAACCGCCTCAAATGGCCTGACAACTATTTCGTGCTTTACAATCAGCTGAGCTGGCAGACATACCGCCTGAACAACTGGTTTTCGAATTCGTTCATTTTCGATGACGGCGTTTCACACAATATCAGCTACACCCTCGGACTCTCGAGAAATTCCACCGACCAGCAGATTTATCCGCGCCAGGGTTCGGACCTCTCGTTCTCCGTGCAGCTGACACCTCCGTTCTCGCTGTTCAGGCACAAGGACAGGAGCAATCTCGACGATGCCGGCAATCCTGCCCATGTCTCCAACTACAGGGACATCAATTATGACAACTGGAGCGCCCAGGACAGATACCGTTGGATCGAGTATCACAAGTGGTCCTTCAAGGGCTCCCTCTATACCAAGCTTGTCGGGAATCTCGTCCTGATGACCAGGGCGCAGTTCGGATACCTCGGCTATTATAACCGCAAGTGGGGCTATTCACCGTTCGAGGGATTCATCGTCGGCGGTGACGGAATGTCCGGCTACAACAATTACGGTTCCGAGGTCATAGCCCTCCGTGGTTATGAGAACTATTCCCTGACCCCTTATCTTCCGACGGCATACAGCTCGAACGGATATGCCTATGCCGGAAATGTATATGACAAGTTCACTGTCGAGCTCAGGTATCCTGTCGTGATGCAGCCACAGTCCACGATTTTCGCCCTCGTATTCCTTGAGGGAGGTAACTGCTGGTCCGACATCCGCGATTTCAATCCGTTCCAGATCAAGCGTTCCGCCGGTGTCGGCGTGAGGGTTTATCTGCCTGTCATCGGACTTCTCGGAATCGACTGGGGATATGGATTCGACGACAAGGAGAACGGAAAGGGACAGTTCCACTTCCTGATCGGCCAGCAGTTCTGATCTTAAAACAGATAACATAAAATTTTAGATAATATGAAAAAGTTTATTTTGATCACAGCGGCGGCAGTCATCACGCTTTCCGCCTCAGCACAGAACCTGAAGTTCGCTCACGTGAATTTCAACGAACTCGTCATGCTCATGCCGGAGGCTGACTCTGCAAGGGCCCAGATGGAAGTCTCCCAGAAAGAGGCTCAGGACACATACAGGACAATGGTGGAGGAGTACCAGTCCAAGGCCCAGAAATACCAGCAGAACAGCTCCACCTGGACTGCGGCCATCCGCGAGAGCAAGGAGAAGGAACTTGCCGACATCTCCAACAGGATCCAGGAGTTCGACCAGTCCATCCAGCAGGAACTCCAGCAGCAGCAGAACGAGCTGATGGCTCCTATCCAGCAGAAAGCCATCGAGGTTGTCAACAATCTCGCGAAGGCAGGCGGATATATATATGTATTCGAGAGAGGTTCTCTCCTCTACATCGACGAGGCACAGAGCACTGACCTTACCAAGGCAGCCCGCAAGGCTCTCAACATCCCTGACGGAAGGACTCTCGAGACCCTCCAGCAGGAGCTTCAGGCAAGGGCCCAGATGCAGCAGTAATCACGTTTTCAGTCCTATAAAGGACGGCCGGAAAGGTGCAAGACGCGGAAATCCGCCACCTTTCCGGCCGTCTTTTCTTTTTTTGAAAATTTATAATGAATTATTAGGCTTTTAACGTTTTTGTTATTAGATTTGCGTTCAAATATGAATAATTCTTTATAGATTTAAAGAAGCAATGCAACATAAAGTCATCGATATCAATGACGTTGTGATCAGATTCGCCGGTGATTCCGGCGACGGGATGCAGCTGACGGGCACATTGTTCGCCAATATGTCAGCCGTTTATGGAAACGGTCTTTCCACATTCCCCGACTATCCTGCTGAAATACGTGCTCCCAAGGGAACGGTGGCCGGAGTCTCCGGCTTCCAGGTCCATATCGGCAGTCACAAGGTCAACACTCCGGGAGATTTCTGCGACATGCTCGTGGCCATGAATCCGGCAGCGCTCAAGGCGAATGCCAAATGGCTCAAGAGGAATGCGACAGTCCTTGTGAACGAGGATGCCTTCGACGAACTGGGAATGGCCAAGGCCGGTTTGACGGGCAATCCGTTCGAGGAACTCCACATAGAGGACCGCAACATCATCTGCGCACCGATCACCAAGCTTACTGAGGACAGCCTGAAGGACAGCGGCCTGGACCTCGTGGCTATCCACAAGTGCAAGAATATGTTCACGCTCGGCATGGCCTGCTACATCTACAACCGGCCGATAGACTACGTGTACAACTATATTGAAGGCAAGTTCAGGAAGAAGCATCCTGAGATGATTGCCCCGAACCGCAAGGTCGTCTTCGACGGATTTAATTATGCGGCCAATATACAGGCCGTGGCCAATACATATAATGTGGCTCCTGCGAAGCTGGACAAGGGAACTTACCGCAATATTACCGGAAACCAGGCCGTTGCATGGGGCCTTATCGCTGCTGCCGGGAAGGCCGGTCTTCCGCTCTTCTGCGGCTCATATCCTATCACCCCCGCTACCGCCATCCTTGAGGAACTCGCTATCCACAAGAACTTGAACGTGAAGACGATGCAGACCGAGGACGAAATCGCCGGTATATGCAGTGCCATAGGTGCCGCATTTGCCGGAAATCTCGCGGTGACCACCACGTCCGGACCGGGACTTTCATTGAAGTCGGAGGCTCTCGGGCTCGCCGTGATGACTGAACTTCCCCTCGTGGTCGTGGACGTGCAGCGTGCGGGCCCTTGTACCGGAATGCCGACCAAGACCGAGCAGACAGACCTGAACGAGGCCCTCTACGGGCGCAACGGAGAAAGCCCGATGGTGATTCTGGCTGCCCATTCACCTGCGCACTGTTTCGACATGGCCTTCAGGGCCGCGAAAATAGCCCTCGAGCACATGGTTCCAGTGATGCTCCTCTCCGAAGGATTCCTCGGGAACGGCTCGGAACCGTGGAAAGTGCCGTCGATGAACGATTATCCTGAAATACATCCGAGATTCGCCAGGGAGCAGGAAGGACCTTTCCGTCCGTTCAGGCGCGATCCGGAGACATTGTCACGCGAATGGGCCGTGCCCGGGATGAAAGGCTTCGAACACAGGGTCGGAGGTCTTGAGAAGAACCACGACGGAGTGCTGTCAAACGAACCTGCAAACCATGAACTCATGGTCAGCGAGAGGGCCGGCAAGGTTGAACGCGTGGCGATGGAGATACCTCCTCTTACCGTGGACGGAGACCAGTCCGGTGATATCCTGGTTGTAGGATGGGGCGGAACATACGGGCATATTCTCACCGCTGTCGAGGAGATGCGTGCTGAAGGAAGGAATATCAGCTTTGCACATTTTGATTATATTTCCCCGCTGCCTTCGAATACCTCCGAGGTGTTCTCCGGCTTCCGCAGGATCATCGTGTGCGAGCTCAACTCCGGCCAGTTCGCCGGCTATCTGAGGAACCGGCTGCCGGGGCATGACTATTTCCAGTGCAACAAGGTGCAGGGACAGACCTTCCTCGTGAAGGATATTGTGGACTGTGTAACGGAAAAAGCTTGATACTCATTATGGCAAAATATACTTTCAAAGATTTCAAGAGTGACCAGGAGGTGAGATGGTGCCCGGGATGCGGAGATTATTCCGTGCTGGTATCGCTTCAGAAAGTGCTTCCGCAGGTATGCGAGGAGAAAGGTATTGACAAGGAGAAGGTTGTGGTCGTGTCCGGCATCGGCTGCTCGTCCCGCCTTCCGTATTATATGAATACATACGGCTTCCACAGCATCCACGGACGCGCCACTGCCATTGCGACTGGCATCAAGGTGGCCAATCCGGAGCTCAGCGTATGGCAGGCGAGCGGTGACGGCGATGCCCTTGCCATCGGAGGCAATCATTTCATCCACGCCATCAGGAGAAATGTGGACATAAACATAATGCTGTTCAACAACAGGATATACGGCATGACCAAGGGACAGTATTCCCCGACATCCCGCCTCGGTGCGGTCACAAAGACCTCGCCATACGGGACGGTGGAGCAGCCTTTCAATCCGGGAAGCCTTGTCCTGGGTGCAAAAGGAACTTTCTTCGCCCGCAGCATGGATACTGAACTGGCATTGAACCAGGAGATTATGCTGGAGGCTTCGCGCCACGCAGGTACTTCCGTGATGGAGTTCCTGACCAACTGCGTGATATTCAACAACGGTTCGCACTCCGAGATTTCCGACAGGGAACACAAGAAAGACAGGACCATTGTGCTTCGCAAGGGCGAGAAAATGCTTTTCGGTGCGGACAGGGAGAAGGGAATCGTGCTCGAGGACATGAAACTCAAGGTGGTGACCGTGGGCCGGGACGGATATACTCTCGATGACGTGCTCGTACATGACCCGTCGGAGGACAATCTCGGTCTCCAGACCATGCTCGCCGAAATGAAATATCCGGAATTCCCGGTGGCTCTCGGAGTCATCAGGGACGTGGAGGCAAATACTTATGACGCAGAAGTGTCGCGTCAGGCCGATGAGGTCAGGGAGAAGGCCAGGATCCATTCAATGGAGGAACTGCTCCACAGCGGCTCCACATGGACGGTGGAATGAATCAATCAGGAAACTCACTAAAATTAATAATACTTGTATGAGAACAGAAGAAATAATGGCCCGTCTTCAGGCCAAGTACGCAGGGGAGAAAGAATATCTCCAGGCTGTACGTGAAGTACTTGAGTCAATTGAGGATGTTTACAACAAACACCCTGAGTTCGAGGATGCCAAGATCATTGAGCGCCTCGTTGAACCTGACAGAATCCTCACATTCCGCGTGACATGGGTGGATGACAACGGCGAGGTCCAGACCAACACCGGCTACAGGGTGCAGTTCAACAACGCCATCGGCCCATACAAGGGAGGTCTCCGCTTCCATCCTTCAGTCAATCTCTCGATCCTGAAATTCCTCGGATTCGAGCAGACCTTCAAGAACTCCCTCACGACCCTGCCTATGGGCGGCGGAAAGGGCGGTTCAGACTTCAACCCTAAAGGCAAGTCAGATGCTGAAATCATGAGATTCTGTCAGGCCTTCATGATCGAGCTCTGGAGAAACATCGGTCCTGACATGGACGTTCCTGCAGGCGACATCGGAGTAGGAGGACGCGAAATCGGCTTCCTCGAGGGAATGTACAAGAAACTCACCCGCGAGCATAACGGCGTGCTCACCGGCAAGGGCATCCAGTACGGCGGTTCTCTCATCCGTCCTGAAGCTACCGGCTTCGGTGCGGTTTATTTCCTCGAGCACATGCTCCATCATCATGACGCCAACCTCGACATCAAGGGCAAGACCATCGCAGTGTCCGGTTTCGGAAACGTTTCCTGGGGTGTCTGCGTGAAAGCTACCGAACTCGGTGCCAAGGTGGTTGCCATCTCCGGACCTGACGGTGTCATCTACAACCCTCAGGGAATGACCCAGGAGAAACTCGACTACATGCTCGAACTCCGTGCTTCCAACAATGACGTGGTTGCTCCGTTCGCTGAGAAATTCCCTGATGCACAGTTTATTCCGGGCAAGAAGGCATGGAGCGTGAAGTGCGACATCGCAATGACCTGTGCATTCCAGAACGAAATGTCCGCCGAGGATGCGAACGAACTTATCGCAAACGGTACATGGTGCTGCCTCGAGGTTTCCAACATGGGCTGCCAGCCGGGCGCAATCGAGGCCTTCCAGAATGCACACATCATGTTCGCTCCGGGCAAGGCTGTAAATGCCGGCGGAGTTGCTACATCAGGTCTGGAAATGACACAGAACGCAATGCACATCAGCTGGACCGCAAAGGAAGTGGACGAGAAACTCCATGGTATCATGGACTCCATCCACGCTTCCTGCGTGAAATACGGAACCCAGCCTGACGGATATATCAATTATGTGAAGGGTGCCAATATCGCCGGCTTCATGAAAGTTGCCGAGGCGATGCTCGCCCAGGGCATAATATAGCAGACTGAGGACAGAAAGTGTCCGGGCCGGCCGACAGTAGCAAACTGGAGGCCGGCTCTCTTTTTCCTTCAGGAAGGCACTTTTTCCCCGCATCGGCTTGGATTGTAGCATTAATTTTTTACATTTGTACTTTGTTGTACCAAAACCGATAATATTTCAATTTTGATAAAACATGTCAACTGAAACAGTCAAAACTGCCGGATTCCCGGCCAAGAAGGCAGTGATGCTTTGTCTTGCTTTAGCAGCCTTCCTATTTTTCTGGTTCGTGCCGCGGTCATTCTTCGGCCTTGCCGAGAACGGCACACCGCTATTGTCAATCATCGAGCAGAGAACTGTGGCCATCTTTGTCCTTGCGGCATTGATGTGGATGTTCGAGATACTCCCGACGTGGGCTACGTCAGTGACTATCATAGTGCTTCTGCTCTTCACGATTTCCGACAGCAGCCCGCTGTTCATGCGCAGTGCAGGCAATGCGGCCGACCTTGGTACTCTTGTCAGCTACAAGGCTCTCCTCGCGGCATTTGCAGACCCTACCATCATGCTCTTCCTCGGCGGTTTCGTGCTTGCCATAGCAGCTACCAAGGTTGGTCTCGACGTGCAGCTTGCCAAAGTGCTTCTCAAGCCTTTCGGTACCAAACCGAGGAACGTGCTTCTCGGATTCCTCTGCGTGATTGCACTCTTCTCAATGTTCATGAGCAACACAGCTACCGCAGCCATGATGCTCACATTCCTTGCTCCTGTCCTCAGGACATTGCCGAAAGAGGAGAGGGGAACGGCCGGACTTGCCCTCGCGATTCCTATTGCAGCCAATGTCGGAGGTATCGGAACGCCTATCGGAACCCCTCCTAACGCCATTGCCCTCGGTTATCTCAACGACACGATGCACCAGGGAGTCGGCTTTGGCGAGTGGATGATGGTGATGGTACCGTTCGTGATTGTGATCCTGCTCATCGCATGGATCGTCCTGCTGAAGATATTCCCGTTCACTACCGACAAGATAGAACTCAAGATAGAGAATACCAAGACACCGGACACGAAGACCTACATCGTATGGGCTACTTTCGCTGTTACCATCCTGCTCTGGATGCTTGACAAGGTGACCGGCATCAATGCCAACGTGGTGGCCATGATTCCTGTCGGCGTGTTCTGTGCCACCGGAGTCATCACCAAGGAAGACCTCAGGGACATTGACTGGAGCGTGCTCTGGATGGTTGCCGGAGGATTCGCCCTCGGTATCGCACTGAACAAGACCGGACTTGCAGAGAATCTCGTGGAGTCAATTCCGTTCGCGACATTCCCTCCTCTCGTGGTACTTCTCGTATCCGGATTCATCGCATACCTGCTCTCGAACTTCATCGCCAACTCTGCCGCAGCGAACCTACTGGTTCCTATTCTCTGCGCTGTCGGAGTGGGAATGGGAGAACTTCTCGACCCTGTCGGCGGTGCACGTGCACTTATCATCGGAGTGGCTCTCTCCACATCGTTTGCGATGCTGTTCCCTATCAGTACGCCTCCTAATGCCATCGCCCACTCCACCGGCCTTATCCAGGTGAAGGACATGACCAAGGTGGGCCTCATCATCGGCGTGATAGGATTCGTGCTCAGCTATTGTATCCTGATTTTTATAGGTATTTAACAAAAGATATTGATGAAAAAGATTGCATTGTTCCTTTCGGCCGCCGCAGTCAGCATTTCAGCTGCGCTGCCGATGTCGGCGGAGCCGGCCCCAAAGGGCGAACAGCAGGTGGAGAAACCTGCCCATGTGAAACTCTATGGATTTATCAGAAACTATTTCGCCCTCGATACAAGGGAGAGCAAGGCAGGTACTGGCGACCTCTTCTATTATACCCCTTTGGACGAGAACCTGAACAGTCTCGGTGACGATCTCAATGCCCAGGCTTCTTTCCGTTTCCTGTCCCTGACGACCAGAATCGGACTTGATATCACAGGCTACCAGTTCGGCCGTACCAAATTCGGCGCGAAGATCGAGACTGACTTCTATTCGGGACTCACCAACACCAGTTCTTCGACCAAGATCAACGGTACTGCACAGCTCCGTCTCCGCCAGGCCTATGTTACCATCGGCTGGGATGACTTCGTGATGAAGAACGGCAATCCTGCTGCAGTATCCCTGAAGATCGGCCAGGCGTGGCATCCTATGGCAGCTGACCAGCCTCATGTATTCAGCCTTGAGACAGGTGCTCCGTTCAATGCGTTCAGCCGTACCCCTCAGGTCCTCGCGGATGCTTCATTCGGAAAGAACGTGATCCTCACTGCCGGTGCAATCTGGCAGATGCAGTATCTTTCACAGGGCCCTGCAGGTGCTTCGGCAGAGTATATCAAGTATTCATGCACTCCTGAGATGTACCTCGGCCTTACCTTGAAGAGCAACAACGGCTTCCTCGCCCGCGTAGGAACCAACCTGCTCAGCATCAAGCCGAGACGACTTGGTGAGAATGCCGACGGGGTAAAGGTGAAAGTCTCCGACAGGATAACCACCCTCTCTCCTTATGTATATCTCCAGTACAAGAACCGCAAGTTCGAGGTGAAGGCAAAGACAATCTTCAGCCAGGCCGGCGAGCACATGAATCTCATGAGCGGTTACGGAATCTCCGGGAAATTCGACGACGGACATTATGAGTACACTCCGTTCAAGACTTCTTCCACCTGGGCTTCAATGAGCTACGGCAAGAAATGGCAGTTCATGCTCATGGCCGGCTACATCAAGAACCTCGGAACGAAGGACGAACTCCTGAACCCGTCAGATTTCTACTTCAGTGCCAATACCTACAAGTATTTCAATTCCATGTGGAGGGTAATCCCTTCAGTAGCATACAATGTCGGGAAGTTCACCCTCGGACTCGAGTACAATTACACAGGAGCCCGCTACGGTGACGGCAAGACATACGACGCCCACGGCCTTTCCAAGGAGGGCCTGCACAATGTGGGCAA
>SFNZ01000114.1 GCA_004552615.1 Bacteroidales bacterium
CGACCTTCCATCTCACTCTCCAGATCCCGTCATTGAAGTCGTGGCTGATGATGCGGAACTCCCCTATCTCCGAGGTGTTGCCCACGTGCGCTCCTATGCAGGCGCAGTCATCGTAATCGCCCACACGGACGATGCGCAGAGTTTCCGACGCATCTTCCGGCAGTTTGCTCAGGTCCACGATTGATGCGGCCTCTTCCCTGCTCATATATTCTATGCTCACCGGCAGCGCCGCCGTGATGACCTCGTTGACCTTGGCCTCGATTGCCTTCACCTGGTCATCAGTCGGACATTCGGCAAGCAGATAGTCGCACTTGCTCTTCTTCCTCTCGATGTGGGCATTCCGGCTGCGCGGGCATCCGAACATATTCACCATCGTGCGATTCAGGATATGCTCCGCCGTATGCACGGGCGATTTTGACACACGCTTAATATCTAATTCCATATAATACAGACAATTACATAATTATAGGAGAGGCGTTTTCGCATAATCTTTTGTGTAAATGAGATACCTGGCAGAGATCCTAGATGAGAATTTTTTACAGAAGGCATCGAGCGATGTATGGGTGTTATACCCGGAAGACTTCACCTCTATAGGAACGATCTTGGCACCTCGTGACAGGAGGAAGTCTATCTCGTAATTGTGTTTCTCATCCTTTGGCCATGTGTAATAGAACAACTTGTTCCCAGAAGCGACCAGCATCTGAGCGATGAGATTCTCATAGATGTAGCCAAGATTGGCCGGCAGCTTGTCCTGCAGAAGCTTGTCGTAGATTATGTTCTCAGTGTAGCTCTTGTCCCAGAAGGCCATGGTGATGAATAGGCCCGTGTCGGCGACATACAGCTTGAACCGTGATTCGTCCCTGCTGAGCTCCATCCCCACGTTTGGATCGTCCGAATGATATGCAAAGTTCACGGTCTTGCTGTCCCCCAGCGCCGAGAGCATCTCTTCCATCTTGTCCGAAGCGGTATTCTTCACAACGGTGGTCGGCTGGAACCGTGATACGTTCCTGCTGAGCTGCCCCGGAATCGCCATGAACAGATTGCCCAGCCTGCCTGTCGGGTCAATCTTACGGAAATCGTCATCGTAGAGCTTGATGATCTTACGTTTGGCGGCATCCACCTTCCTCATGTTATTGGTGTCGATGTAGGCGTTCACGGCCTGCGGCATGCCGCCCACAAGCATGTACAGACGGAGATCGCGCTGGGTGTTCCTATGCGCCGGTCCGAGAGGCCTCTTCATCTCCCAGAACTTCCTGAGCATGTCAGGCGTCGTTTCATCTCCGAGCGCCCAGCGGAACTCCTCATAATCCATAGGGTACATCTCTATGCTGTCCTCCTCGCTGGGGATAGTGATTCCCTCCGTATTCTTCTTTATGCTGATGAGTGAGCCTGTCTCCAGGTAATCATACCTGCCGTCAGCCACAAGATACTTGATAGCTTGGCGAGCCATCGGACACTTCTGGACTTCATCGAATATGATAACTGACCTTCGCACCTTGAGAGTCTTGCGGTAATGCTGCTGAAGAATCATGAAGATATAATCCAGGTCCTCCACGTCGTTGAACAGTTCCCTGATCTCCTTGGAGCATTTGTTGAAATCAATCAGTATATACGAGTCATACTCGTTCTGGGCGAACTGTTCCACAATCGTGGACTTGCCCACTCGTCGGGCGCCTTCTATCAGAAGCGCAGATCCTCCGTTGTTTTCTTCCTTCCACTGTCTGATCTGCTCATATATCTTTCTTTTGAAAATCCTGTCTGCCATAACGCTTTGATTTTTATGCCGGAAAGATATGGATAATTCTCCTATCCCGCAAATTTAACAGCCACAAATTTAGTCTATCCCCAAAATTATACTAGCTAAAATACCGTCTATCCCTAAAATTTGCATTTAACTTTAATGTTCTATTTATCAATCACATAACACATATAAATTAATGTAGACAAATGGAAATTAAAGTTAACAAAAACCAGACGAGGACTGCTATCTATGTCCGAATCTCCACTGCACAGCAGAAAACTGACCGACAGGTTGTAGAACTGAAGGAGTACGCCAAGAGCCATGCCATCACGATTGATGAGGATGACATCTTCATCGATGTCATCAGCGGATTCAAGAACGGTGAGATCCGCCCCCAGTATTCCGTCTTAAAGCAGAAGGTCGAGGCAGGCCTTTATGACCAGATTCTGTTCAGCGAGTTCAGCCGTCTTGACCGCAAACCGTCCAATCTGCTCAAGTCAATCGAGTACTATCAGAGCAAGGGCGTGCATCTCTATTTCAAGAAACAGAATATCTGGATTCGTGACAAGTCAGATATTTCAACCCAGATCATGGTATCCGTGCTAGCTGTGATGAGCCAGTATGAGATCGAGCTGTTCGTCGCGCGAGGCATTGACGGCAAGATAACCGCAATCAAAAGCAGGGGCACCAACTGCGGCGGCTTCACCGCATATGGATATAAGGTCACGCCGGTCGACCACAAGCTGGTGATCGATGAGGAGGAAGCACGGGTCGTGCAGCGCATTTACCAGTATTATGACGAGGGGCGCTCTTCTCTGTACATATCTGACATCCTCAATTCGGAAGGCATTCCCACGCCATACCGTACAAGGATCGGAGAGTCCGAGAAGAAACGCAAGGCGAAGGGAATGGAGGCGAAGCATTATGCCAGAATTGGAGCATGCGAAGAGCTCCGATGGAGACCTTCCTCAATCAACCGTCTCATCAAGAATCCGTTATACATCGGTAGGAGAGAGTTCACATTCTTTGATCCGGAGCCGTCCAATCCCCTTCCTACTCATAAACGCCAGGGACGTAAGCTGTTCCAGCAGTTCGTCACCCAGTCGGAGGATCTACGGATAATCGACGATGCGCTTTTCAAGAGGGTTAATGACATGGTCAAGGAGAAGGCATTCAACCGTAATCTCGGCATTCACCGCTGCAATCTTCTCAAGGAGCTTCTGCGTTGCGGAGAGTGTGGCGGAAATTTTTCCGTTGGAGGAGGCCGGGCTGAAAGGAAGTACAGGTGTTACGGGACACTCAGCCGGTGCGACAAGCCCAGGACATGTGATTGTGGCGCAGAACTGACCATGGATCGTCTGGACGGACTCGTACTCAGTATGTGCATCAATAAGTTTGTCAACCATGACATTGAGGTAGAGGCATCCGAAAGAATTGCATCTGCCAAGAAAATGATTGAAGAGAGGCAGTCGGTCATTTCCGAGTACCAGCAGAAGATGAAGGATGAGTCAGACAGGTTCTCCTCTTTTGTCAGGCGCGTCATAAAGAATGCAGCGAGCGACGATGAGGCGAATGCATGGATAGCCGAAGAACGCCCCGAATATGAAGCCAGGATCAATGAGATGACTGATTCCATCAAGCGCGCACAAAGCGACATTGACATGTACAAGGACAAGATAGGAGCATACACGAAGATGAGGAGGAAAGCCAACCTCGTTTCCAGGCAGAAGCAGCTTCTTGAAGACCGGAACCTCGTCAGAGAGTATGTGAGGGGATTCATCTCAAAAATCGAGATATACAGAGCCTCAAGACTCTGGGCCTTGGTCGTGGTGAAGTTCCTTGACGGAGGGGAAAGATGGGGCACCATCAAGACATGCAGGTACAAGAACTCGGAGGTGGTTGTCGATTCGGCAGATCCGAAGAGGATCGAATATACCGGCATTTTCGTGAACAACGACAAGCATCTGCTCAGCTATGATAAGGACAGTAAGATGGTAATCATCAATGCGGGTCATGATCTTTATTATGATGGCAGCAATGTCGAAAATGTCCCGTTCGAAGATTTCATGCTCCGGGCAAAGAACGCAGGATATGCTGGATCATACGCCAAGTACCAGTACGAGAGACTGTAATTCTGCTAGCCCCACATTTGCAGATCATAGCTCTGAGTGTAAAGAACCTTTACACCTACTGTAAAATATCTTTACACTTTTACAATTACATCAATTGGGCAACATTCAGTAAACCAATGCTTTAACTTCTTTGGCACAGCAGATGTTACAGTTCATGCAGATTAGTAAAACATAAATACATGAACTACTTTTTCAGCTGTAAACAATTTGTTGCAGTCATGCTGGCTACCGGACTCTGCTGCTTCGCCGCGATGGCGCAGGAGCAGGCTCCGTCAGCGATGACTCTGCATGACTGCATGGAGTATGCGGTGAGCAACTCCACCAAGAT
>SFNZ01000115.1 GCA_004552615.1 Bacteroidales bacterium
AGAGGGAAATGGGGTGAAAAGATTGGCAAAGATGGCGCAGGTTTTTTTAAGAATCCTAAACTTTATTGGCATGAGATTTTTTGACAGAGTTGAGGAAATAGCATCCCTGAAAGAGATTCGGGAGTTATCCAAGGATAACGCTCAATTCACAGTTGTCACCGGTCGTCGTCGCATCGGCAAGACCCATCTTGTATGGAAGGCTTACGAAGACCGGCCGATACTGTATTTCTTCGTAGCGCGCAAAGCTGAAACCGACCTATGCTCAGACTACCTTCTTGAGATTGAAAACAAGTTAGGCATACCTTCACTGGGAAAAGTTGAGCATTTCCCTGAAATCTTTGAATATGTGATGAAACTCTCCATGGAACGCCCGGTAACACTCTTTATCGATGAGTTTCAGGAGTTCTTCAAGGTAAACAAGTCGGTATATAGCGACATGCAACGGATTTGGGACAAGTATCATGCTCAAGCTCACATCAATCTCATTGTCTGCGGTTCCATATACTCAATGATGACCAAGATATTCAGGGACAAGAAGGAGCCTTTGTACAATCGTCAAACGCGTTTTATGTCTGTAAAGCCATTCACACCGGCTGTTTTGAAGGAGATAATGGCAGAATACAATCCCGACTATACTCCGGAAGACTTGCTTGCTCTCTATTCATTTACTGGTGGAGTGGCAAAATATGTCCAGTTGCTCATTGATGCAGGCGCCACCACAAAGACCAGGATGCTCAATCAGATAATCAAGTCAGACTCCGTATTCCTCGGCGAAGGCAAAGCCATTCTTATAGAAGAGTTCGGCAAGGACTATGGCATATACTTCTCTATACTTTCTGCAATTGCACGTGGCAAGACTTCACGGTCTGAAATAGAGAATACAGTCGGCAGGGAGATCGGTGGATATCTTACAAAGCTTGAGAATGAATATGAAGTAATCAGCAAGAGACAGCCGATCTTTGAAAAAAGTACAACCAAGAATGTCCGCTATACAATTGTGGACAACTTCTTCACCTTCTGGTTCCGTTTCATATACAAGTACAACTATATGCTTGAAATCGAGAACTACGACGCTTTGAAGGCCATCATCAATCGAGATTACGAAACCTTCTCCGGACTGATGCTCGAACGCTATTTCAAACGTGTCCTCATCGAAAGCAAGAAATACACCCGCATCGGCAGCTGGTGGGACCGTAAAGGAGAAAACGAAATTGACATCGTAGCGGAAAACGAGCTTGAAGGACAAGCCATCTTCATTGAAGTCAAGCGCAAGATTGAGAATTATAATCCTGATGAATTGAGCAGGAAAGTCGCCGTCTTTACTCGCGCCACCGGAGAGTTCAATAACTATACCTTGACTCAACAGGGATTGTCAATGGCTGATATGTAATCACTTCGAACTAAGTCAAAAATGGAACAATAATGCATTACGACATCATAATCATAGGAGGCGGAGCGGCGGGACTGATGGCTGCCGTGGGAGCAGGACGAGCAGGCGGAAAGCAGGGTACCGGCGGAAAGCAGGCAGGAGGCGCGGAGAATTCCAAAGAAAGACTGAGGATTCTCGTGCTTGAGAAAATGCCGAGGCCGGGACGGAAAATCGTCATCACTGGCAAGGGACGCTGCAATTTCACCAACATGAAAGACTGGGCATCGTTTTCGCCGCACGTGCGGGCCAATTCGAATCTGCTCAGGCCTGCATTCTACAATCTCACCCCGGAAGCCCTTGCGGATTTCTTCCGCAGCGAAGGCCTGGAGGTGGACATCGAACGTGGAGACAGGGCGTTCCCGCACTCCCACAAGTCAATGGATGTCGTTGATACATTGTACAATGCAGCCATCCGGAGCGGCGCCACGGTCAGGACCGGTTCGGAAGTCGGCCAGATAGGATTCGAGGAGGAATTCGGAGAGAGACTTTTCGCAGTCACCTGCACGGACGGAAGCGAGTTTTCGGCAAGCAGGCTGATATTGGCAACCGGGGGACTCTCCTACCCTTCCACAGGCTCCACAGGAGACGGATACCGGTTCGCCAAGGAAATGGGCATGGAAATCAAGAACTGTTTCCCGTCGTTGACCGCCCTCGTCCCGAAAGGCTACAAACTGACCGGAAACAATCCGGAGGAGGGACGCTCCTCACAGACCCATATTGACAGGAGCTGCGAACTGTCCGCTCTCGGTACTGCCTTGTGCGGCATCCAGCTGAAAAACGTAGGGCTGGCCCTCAAGGTGAACGGCAACCAGGTTCAGGAAGCGGAAGGGGACCTGGACTTCACGGACGGAGGCATCGAGGGTCCTATCGGATTCGCAGTGAGCAGGAATGCGGTGAAGGCAATGATCAACGGCGGAAAGGTGTCGCTGGGCATCAATCTCAAGCCTAGTGTGGACAAGGCAGAATTGACGGCACGGATCAACGGGCTATGGAAGGAAATCAAGTCCGATCCGCGCAGCAAGGGCAAATCCGAAAGGCAGGCCGGCAAGATTCTCCTCGGCAAACTGATGCCATGGGAGCTGGTCCAGGGATTCCTCAAATGCAATCCTTCCGTATTCAGCGGCAAGAACGGGCGTGAGACATTGAAACTCAATTCATTGGTTAATTCGTTGACAGACTGGACGTTCGACCTTGAGGGACACGTGGGATACGAAAGGTGCGTAATCACGGCGGGCGGAGTTTCCGGGGAGGAGATAATTCCGAAGACAATGGAGTCGCGCAAGGTCAAGGGGCTTTATGTCTGCGGAGAGTTGCTTGACATCGACGCCGACACGGGAGGGTACAATCTGCATATTGCATTCTCGACAGGATTCCTTGCAGGGCAGTCGGCGGCTAAGAGTCTGAGGTGAGGAGATCTCTCCACTTGCTTCGCGCGGTCGGGATGACATCAAAAGAAGACATCCGGTCGGGATGACATCAAAACCGGCGGGAGCGACGTGTCGGACGGACGACAAAGGCCGGAAGTATGAAGATGAGGGCAATGACGGAGAAGACCATGCCCGAAATGGTACCGATGGCAAAATCGAACCAGAAAACCTCCTCGGGACCGTCGGAAAGGAATGGCAGGAGACCGAGGACAGTCGACGAGATTGTCAGCATTATCGGATTGATTTTATGGTTGTAGGCCTTCACGTAACGCCTTATATCATCGCCAACATTACGCATTGACTTATAAGTATTTATCAGATAAATACCGGCATTGACCACGATCCCGCACAACATCACGAACGCGGCGAAACCGCTCTGGTCGAACGAGAAATCACTCAGGCCGAACACCAGGAAAAGCCCGATAAAAGATACCGGAATCATGAATATCACGGCAAACGGATACCTGTACGACTCGAATGCCATCGCCAGCATCACATAAATCACCACGATTATCAACAGGATAAGCCAGGCATACCTGTCCTTGTTCCTCTCGAACCAGCCCCACGACGGCGACTCGGCCTTGAACCCCACAGGAAGCACCTCCTCGTTGAGATACGTCACCTGCTTGCCTATGAACTTCTTCGACAGCTCATAGCTCCCCACGAAATCGAAACATACATTCAATTCGTACGACTGATTGTCCTTCTTGATTTCGATGCCGGACAATTTCTTCACGATGCTACCCACATCATTGAGAGTCACCTTCGAAGAATCCACGGACACAGGCTCGTTCAGCACATGCCACAAATCGAACTTGTCAGTATCCGAAGACTTAAGTTCCACGCTGACCCGCTCCCCGTCCCCCTGGGCATGACCTATCTCATTGTCATACAGCAGGGACTGAAGCTCATTGTAATACTTGTACGGATTCACGCCCTCCACTGAAATCTTCTCGAAAT
>SFNZ01000116.1 GCA_004552615.1 Bacteroidales bacterium
AGAGCCAGGGAAATGGCTACGAGAAGGCTGCTCGGCAGTTCTTCCACAGACGTGATAATCAAACTCGTAGTGGAATCCATCCTTATGGTCCTGATATCCTTCCTCATAGGACTGGGACTTTCATTCCTGTTCCAGGACGACATGGCGTCGATGTTCCGCGGCAGGATAATGCTTGAGAATGACCTGACTCCGGGGACTGCATGCACCTGCATCTGTTTCATCCTCTTTACGGGACTGCTTGCCGGTATCATTCCGGGAATCCAGATTTCTGCATTCAAGCCCGTAGATGTGGTGAAGGGAACTTTCCGGTACAAGTCGAAGATGGTGTTCAGCAGGGCGTTCATAATGCTCCAGAATCTTGTCACTGTCGTGATGCTCACCCTGTCATTGGTGGTTGCACTGCAGATCAACGGACTTGTGAATGCGCCTCTCGGAATCAATACCAGGGATGTGCTTTTCATTTCACCGGATGAACCGGGTGATTCTGAAGCTATATTGTCCACGCTCCGGCAACTTCCTTGTGTCGGGAGAATCGGTTTCAGCCGCGGCAGTTGTCTTTCCATGGGAATGTCGTCAATGAGATTGATGAAGGACAAGGAAGGCGCCACACATCTGATATATCAGGCGAGTCTCGACAGGGAGGCAATGGAGATTTACGGAGTGGAGATATTGAATGATTACGGTGCTCCCGAAGGATCTGTTTACATCAATGAAAGGATGAAGGAGACCCTCGGTATATCTGATTCGGACCGGGAGATCCAGTGGCAGGGAGGAAATGTCGAACAAATCGCAGGCGTGATAAAGAATTTCCATAAGGGGAATATCCTTGCGGATATCGGTGAATTTGAGATATATCCAAAGGATCCGGAAACGATGAAGAATCCTGACCTGGTAGTAAAGACAGACGGAACTCCGGAAGCCTTAAGGACCATCAAAGCTGCCGTCGCGGAGATTCTCACTGACAGGAACGATGTTGACAGGGTGGTGCAGAATTTGGAAGAGGAAGTTGCCTCGCAGTTCGATGAGGAGCGGAACGTCCTGCATATTGTCTTGATGTTCACGGGCATTGCCCTGCTTATCTCAATCTTCGGATTCATCGGACTCTCTCTCTTCTTCATACGTCAGCGCAGGAACGAGGTTGCCGTCCGGAGGATAATGGGTGGCAGTGTACGTGAGGTGATAGTGCTGATGCTGACCAAGTTCTGTGCTCCGCTCCTGATGTCATGCATAGTTGCCGTTCCGGTTGCATATTTTATTTCGGACAAGTGGTTGCAGGGCTTCAGCTACAGGATTCCATTAAGTGCATGGATATTCATTCTCACTTGCGCGGTTTCGCTGCTCATTGCCGTGCTTTCCGTGCTGTGGCAGACAGTGCAGGCCGTGATGCGCAACCCGGCGGAAGGAATCAAAACTGAATAATAAACAATTAAATATCAATAAATTATGATTAAAGTTAAAGATCTGTGCAAAGTATTCCGCACAGAAGAAATCGAAACGACTGCATTGAACAATGTATCATTCGAAATCGGCGACGGAGAATTCGTTGCCATCATGGGCCCTTCAGGATGCGGCAAATCCACATTGCTGAACATCCTCGGCCTCCTCGACAATCCGACCGGCGGCAGCTACGAACTCCTCGGCCAGGAGGTCTCCAAACTCAAGGAAAAGGACCGCACCAAGTTCCGCAAGGGCAATATCGGATTCGTGTTCCAGAGCTTCAACCTCATCGACGAACTGAATGTGTTCGAGAATGTGGAACTGCCTCTGAGATACCTCAATATCGGTGCTGCAGAGCGCAAGAAACGTGTCACTGACATCCTCAAGAGAATGAGCATCAGCCACAGGGCCCAGCATTTCCCGCAGCAGCTCTCGGGTGGTCAGCAGCAGAGGGTTGCAATCGCCCGTGCAGTGGTCTCCAATCCGAAACTCATCCTGGCCGACGAGCCTACCGGTAACCTCGACTCGAAGAACGGACGTGAAGTGATGGACCTTCTCAGCGAGCTCAATACCGAGGGTACGACCATCGTCATGGTGACCCACTCGCAGAAAGATGCTGCCGTTGCCCAGCGCATTATCAATCTCTTCGACGGTGAAATCGTCAGCGATGTCCAGAATGAGCTGTAAAGAAAATATACAATGTCAATAAGAAATTTCACAGGCGGGAAAAGCAATGCCGCGGCAACGGTCCTGAATATAATCGGGATGGCCATGGCGTTCGCGTCCCTGTACATAATCATGGTCCAGGTCAATTTCGACCTGGGATACAACCAAAAGATAAAAGATTCGGACAGGATTTTTGTGATTACTGTGCCGGACTGGTACACTCCGGGAAACTGGATGTCATGGCTCTCCAGGCCTCTGTGCGAGTCTGTCATTGACAACGTCCCGTGCGTGGAATATGGCGGGACATCCGCGTTGGTGAATACATTCCAGGACAAGTACAGCCGCAACGAAGACGGAAGCGGAGCCTTTTTCCTTGAGCGCAGCAATCTTTCCGTAGGGGCATTGAAGGTGTTCGGAGTGGAAGCCGTCGAAGGCAGCATGGACAATCTCGTCCCGTGGACTGACATTGTCATTTCCGATACGAAGGCAAAGGAGACCGGACTCCATGCAGGAGACGTGCTCTATAGCAATATAAACGGCAAGACGCAGCAGCTCAATGTCGCAGCAGTTTACAGGCATTTCCCGAAGAACAGTGACCTCCATGCCGCAGATTGTTTCGTGAACATCGGGGACGAGTCCATAGAGGAGTTCAGCGAGTGGAGCTATCCGTATTTCGTGAAACTCCGTTCGGCGGAGGACAAGGAGGTGTTCGAGCAGCAGGCCTTCGACCATATTGTGAAGACATTTCTCAATATGGCGGAGGAAGGAGCAGAAGTATCCGATGAAGACATCGAGGAAAGCAAATCCAGACTGAAAATCAGGCTCTTCCCGTTCAAGGACATGTATTTCGAGAAGACTCTGTCCAGTCCCGGAATCAGCGGCAGCAAGACCACGACCTATACGCTTTTTGCCATAGCCATCCTCGTGATTGCCATCGCATTCATCAATTTCATAAACTTCTTCTTCGCACTTGTGCCGGTACGTCTCAAATCTGTGAATACCAGGAAGATACTCGGAGCATCACGGGGCAGGCTCGTTGCAGGGCTTGTATCCGAGTCGGTGGTGATGATAGCGGTTGCACTTGCTCTGGCTTCCGGCCTCGTCAAACTGTTCGGCAGCAGTACACTGGCTTCCCTGATTACGTGCAGCGCCCTGATTTCCAATAATATCGGAGTTGCTGTATATACTGTCCTCGGAGGCATTGTCCTCGCCGTCATATCATCACTTTATCCTGCACTGTATATCACATCTTTTGCGCCGGCATTTGCCCTGAAAGGCAGTTTCGGAACGGCTTCCAAGGGCAAGGTTTTCAGGTACGGGCTCATCTGTTTCCAGTTCGTGGTGTCCATCGTGCTGATAATCAGTGCATGCTTCGTGACTATGCAGAGGCAGTACATGCTTCGCTATGATATGGGATTCGACCGCAGCCATCTGCTTCAGGTCTATACGTCATACAAGATTGCAGATATGAGGAAAACAGCCTCCTCCGCCTTGATAGCGAATCCGGACATAGCCGATGTCACATGGGCCAACGGCGATATTGTCGCAACCGGAAGAATGGGCTGGGGCAGGGAATTCAAGGGCGAACGGGTCAATTTCCAATGTTATCCCGTGAGTTGGAATTTCCTGGGATTCATGGGAATAGACATCGTGGAAGGACGTGATTTCACCGAAAATGACGAGATCTGCGAGAACGGAGTCTTCAT
>SFNZ01000117.1 GCA_004552615.1 Bacteroidales bacterium
ACACAGGCGGAATGCCGACCTGCTGATGCTGACGCAGGGCTGGCGGAGATACGACTGGCGGCTGATGTCAGAGAAGTACACCTTCCGCAAGGCGCAGCCCATTGAGGACCAGTTCTATCTGAACGGTCAGTTGAAAGTGTATCGCAAACACAATCCTGTTTCAAATGTGCGCATGTATGTGAGCCTCTACAATGAGAAGGGGCAGAGCCTCATTGGAAATGCCGTGACGGACTCGTTGGGCAACTATGCCTTCAAGATGCCGTTCTTGGATGGTGAATGGAAGATGAACATCTACACGACGAGGAACATGAAGAAGGGTGAGAAGAAGAAAACATATTATGTTGGCATTGACAGGCAATACTCCCCCGTTCCAAGATACCTCACACCCATTGAAACGGAAATCCAGCATCCGCTCCTGCCCAACGCTTTCGTGAAGAAGATGGGTGAGGAATTGGAAGAGGAGGATGAGTTCATCCCCATTACGGAGAAAGACCATGTGCTGCAGAACGTGACGGTGAAGGCAAAAAGAAAGTATTTCACCAACGATAACTGGCGCTACAAGAATGAGGCATACGGGAAACAATATGCCTCACTTTACTACAATGCGGATAGAGAACTGGATAAGATTCTTGACAGGGGAGAACCTGTACCATATATTAATGACTTCATCCTTCAGAAACTGAAAGACCGATTGGGGAAATACAACTATACACCAAGGGACATAAAGGCTTTTACATTAGAAAGAACCTTCTACGTCATTGATAATAATGATAGATCCGTGTCTTTTCCTGTATATCTTGATGAAGTAAAATCCATATATATTGTATTCAACGAGAGGATTTCCCCTACGATTAAGAATGCGTGGACTTTTATTGACACCCCTAAACTAAATATCATTGTGTATCTCTATTGTCACCATCTTTTCTCCACCGAGAGCAACAAGGGACTTCGCCGCACCTACTTCCAGGGCTTCAACCAAGCCTCCACGTTCAAGACGGAGGACTACAGCGTGATACCCCCCATGGCGGACTTCCGCCGCACCATCTGGTGGCAGCCCGACATCACCACCGATGCAGAGGGCAAAGCCAAGGTGGAGTTTTTCAACAACTCCACGTGCGAGGAGATGTACATCAGTGTGGAGGGCATGACACCAGACGGAAAGATATTGATTAATGAGTGATACCGATGAAAACGTCAATGCCCTGTCAATTGTTAAAAAACCGCTCTTTCCACTAAAAAAGTAGTGTGTTCGTTATACATTTTTCAAAAAGTGGGTAATATGTGAATAGAAAACAAAACTATCATGACAAAAACTAGTTTCTGTGGCATCTTCGCCACGTTATTCGTAACAACCACGATGGTCCTGCTTGCTTCGTGCAGTCAGGATGATGACAATTATGACAGTGACATGTACACATTGGCAGAAATGGGAACAAGATTAGGTGGGGGTGGTGACCCCGGAAGTGGGGGACCTGCGCCTGTTAATATAAATGTGCCAGATACGGTTATAAGAGAATTCCATGAGATGTATTTTTATCCTAATAGTATTTTCTATTCGTCAGATTTCCAACACAGTCCATTTACCGCTATTGACCCATCTCTTTATGGCGGCTATTATGTGGAAGCCGACATCTGGGTCGATATACAGAAAGTAGATGGTGTACCGACTGTTCGTTCATTTTCATATAGTCCATCTGTTGTTTCAATAGAACATATATTGGATACAATACCAGGATACGATCACAATATTGCATGCGATCCCGAATTTAGGGTCACGGATGTTTATTTTCAGCAGGATGATAGTTCTATTTTCAATAGATACATTCTATATGCTACGGGATATTGTACACTTTATGTAGGAGAAGATATATCTTTCACAGCATACCTTCCTGGTCGTTTGTATTATTAACAAATTGATTTTTATGAGGCTGCTTCTCTTGGTGATATCTTTCCACTGTGTTTTCTCCTCTCTCCATGCGCAGCAAAGCTTCCATGCCCGTGTGGTGGATGCGGAGACAGGAGAGGCGTTGCCTTTTGTGAACGTCTATCAGGCGTCGGGCAAAGGGTGTGTCACCAATCTGGAGGGTGACTTCACCATCTCGGCAGGTGCCGAGGACTCGCTCCGCTTCTCCTTCGTGGGGTACAAGACCTGCAGGTGGAAGGCAGGCGAGATGCCCGGGGTGGTGAGGATGCAGCCGTCTGCACTGTCCATCGCGGGTGTGACGGTGCTCTCCGATGAGGCCATCCTGACGAGGGCATACAAGACATTGAAGAACGACCTCAAGGCACATGCCAGGGAGAAGATGCTGTACCTCAACCGCATCACGATCAGGAGCGGCGGTTGCGAGGAGATGGTGGAGGACTTCCTCACCGCCCGCTCTGCTGTCAATGTGCGCAACATGAGCGTGCTCTCGGGACAGTACTGGACAAGGACGGTGACTGGGGAGCAGATGATGTCGCAGCTGCAATACACCAACCTGCATAATCTCATGACGGCAGGTCCCCTGATGCGTCAGGTTCCCCTGGAAGATTATGTCATCCAGCCCTTCCCTCCCACCTTTTCGTCCTCCTTCCTCAATTATTACTATGCCCTCTCCAGCCAGACGCTCCAGACGGATGGGGGCGGGCTGATGTACGTGGTGGAGATGAGGCCCAAGGTGGACACATGGAAGGACATCCTGTACGGGAAGCTGTACATTGATGCCCGGACCTTCCACCTGCTCCGTTTCGATGGCGCCGTGCGTGGCATGAGGGTGAACGTGAGCCGCCTTGGCGAGGAGGCAGACCGGGTGCAGCCCGCCACAATCTGGATTCATGTCCATTACACGCACAGACGGGGATTCACGGAAGTGGCGAAGGCTTCCGCGCAGATTCACGCGGACGGGCTGGACGTCAGCATGGTGCTGGCAGATGCGGAGGATGTCGCCGCGCCCTCGGGAAAGGGCGTCGCCGTGAAGGAGAATCTTCTGAAGGCCATCCTGGCGGCAGGCACCGACCCCGACCTGCAGCAAAATGCGCAGTTCATGCAATGGACGGAAGAGGAACGCCTGATTGCAGAGAACGCCGCCTCCAATGACCCGTTGCCGGCATTGAGGAGCCGGTCCACATCCTCCGTCCTGTCGTACATCCAGAAAGCGATGAACTTCAGCAAGGTGTTGCCGCAGGAGAAGGTCTATCTGCACTTTGACAACATGGGCTACTTCGAGAACGAGACTCTCTGGTTCAAGGCATACGTGACGAGGACGGACAACGGGCATCCCTCGGATTTGAGCAAGGTGCTGTACGTGGAGCTGCTCAACCCCAGCGGTGACATCGTCAAGACGTGCAAGTACCCCGTTGACTCCCTGGGTGTCTCTCATGGTGACATCAAACTGGACTCCCTGCTCACCTCGGGCTACTACGAGGTGCGCGCCTACACGCGCTACATGACCAACTGGGGGACGAACGCCGTCTTCTCACGGGTGTTCCCCGTCTTCAAGAAACCCGCAAAGGAAGGTGACTACTCCGACCTGACCATCCGCACCATGCTCTACTACGCACGCGACCCGAACAACCGCACCAGCGAGGACTCGCTCTATCAGAAGGCGATAGACGACGGCATCTACACGCGCGACCTGTTGAAGACCATCAGCGTGAAGTTCTACCCCGAGGGAGGCGACCTGATTGCGGGGAAGAAGTGCCGTGTGGTGATGCTGGCGGTGGACGACAACGGGCATCCATACGAAGGCGAGGGCTTCGTGATGAACGAGAGGGGCGACGTGCTCGCCTCCGTGAAGACCGACACGCTGGGCAGGGGGCTC
>SFNZ01000005.1 GCA_004552615.1 Bacteroidales bacterium
TGACCACTTCCTTGACCCCTATGCTCTCGGCCCAGTGGTCAGGAAGGACTCCGGCTGATTTCTTCACCGAAGCAGAAGCTGAATTGAAGGCATTGAGAGAATGGGAGGCATCAGCATATTTCCTGTATGCCGTGACATATTCCTTGAAACTGTCGAACGAAAGGGAAGACATGTACCTCGTGGCATCAGGAAGGATGTTCTGCGCTCCAGGATTGCCGGGTTTAAGTCCTGCAAGTACATTTGCATAATACGTATCGTCATCTTCCGTGAAAGACTTACCGGACATGGAGACGGAGCCCTCGCTGAAATCATCCACGGACACGCCGCTCCAGTCAGCATAACGGTTGACGAACTTCGCCTTCCCGGAATAATTCCCGGAAAGGAATGTCCCGGCTGCCCTCAGCGAATAATCATGGTCCATGAAAATGCAGAAGCCGCCCCTCATGGATGATGCAAGGAAAGAAAGTCCGGCTGCGTCCAGGATGGAAGTCCGGCCGGTCACATGCCTCTCGGCAGACTGGACAAGTGATTCCGAAGGAGAAACTATCAGCAATGACTGCCCGGCAAGCGGGGAATCAGCTTCGGAATCGACAGTCTTGACTGAAGTATGCAGGGACAATGCCGATGCAGCCCTGATGAGAAGCGAAGAAGCAGACGTGGAATCCGAATGATTCCTGCCGGTCTTGACAATGAGGAGAGGGACCGCATTTCCCCCGAAGTGGACGGATATGCTCATGCCCGAATTCTTCATCGCCCCGAGATGCCCTTTGGACGAAAGCTCGGCTGCCTTGTGAAGGAAAGAGCGGAAAGGTCCTGAATCACCCGTGAACATCTGTCCGATAAGCATCGTACTGTCGTCGAGTGCCTTGAGCGCATTCTTGAAACCGGTGCACGAAAGGATTAGTGCGGCATCTGAAGGGACGGCATTGAGCAACGGATGTGCAGACGAGGCCTGTGACCGTACCAGCTCCTCCGATACAGCCTCTTCATCACTATCCGAGAACAGGACCACCACAGCACCAGCTATCAAGGCAAAGAGAACGCAAAGTGCTGCAATACAATATATTATAGCCTTCCTACCCATATTCACCAAATTCTAAATGTGGCAAAGTCACTATATACGGGGCAAAAAACCGCATTATGCAAATATACATAATATTTGCGAAAGGTGACAAGAATAAGGGGGAATGAATACCTTTAGAAATCAAAAAGTAGAATTAAACAGGGCGTTTTCGACCTTTTCGACAATTTCAAATCCAAATCCACTAAGAATATTGTCCATTTTGGCCTTTATCCGGTCATTGCACAGATTGCCGATAGAACCCGCATGGGTATGATTGAGCCGGCCGTGGAATTCGAATCTGCCTTCCATTATCTCGAGCCCTACCCTTCTGTAGGCATCCCTGAACGGGACATTCTCTTCCCCGACAAGACGGTTGACCTCCTCCACGCTGAACGCGGGCTGATATTGCGGAGCATCCATTATGCCTTTCACGATGTCCATCTTGCCGACAGCATAGGCAGCAATGTCGAGGCAATCGTCCATCTCGTCAAACATTGGAATGAATATTTCCTTCAGCAACTGCATGTCGCGGAAATATCCGGACGGGAGATTTCCGGCCACGAGACTGATGTCGTTCGGGATGGCCTGAATATGATTGCAGTGCGCCCTGACAAGTTCGAAGACATCCGGATTCTTCTTGTGCGGCATTATGCTGGAGCCCGTTGTCATCGTGTCCGGCAGGCGGATGAAGCCGAAATTCTGGCTCGCGTACAGGCAGCAGTCCATTGCAAGACGTCCCACGGTCCCGGCAACGGAAGCATAAGCGGAAGAGACCGCCCTTTCCATTTTCCCTCGGCACATCTGGGCATATACGGAATTGTAGTCCAGGTCGTCGAAGCCGAGCAGCCTTGTGGTCATTTCCCTGTCGAGAGGGGCAGAGGAACCATATCCGGCAGCAGATCCGAGAGGATTCTGGTTGACGATTTCCCATGCGGCCTTCATCATTCTCATGTCATCTGTGAGGCTCTCCGCATAGGCCCCGAACCAGAGTCCGAAAGAGGACGGCATTGCGACCTGCAGATGAGTGTATCCCGGCAAAAGCACGTCCCGGCTCTCACAGCTACGTTTCTGCAAAATGTCGAAGAGCTGCCTTGCCTTCCCTGCAGTCACAGCGATACGTGCCCTTGCATACAGTTTCAGGTCCACGAGAACCTGGTCATTCCTCGAACGCCCCGTATGGACCTTTTTGCCGACATCCCCGAGTTTCCTGGTAAGCATCAGCTCCACCTGGGAATGGACGTCCTCGACGTCAGGCTCTATGACGAACCTGCCTTCCTTGGCATCCACGTACAGGGATTGCAGTTCAGGTAGCAGTTTCTCCAGGTCCTCCCCGGGAAGGAGTCCGACTTTCGCAAGCATCCTGATATGTGCCGCAGTTCCCATTATGTCATACGGGGCGAGAAACAGGTCGAGTTCCCTGTCGCGTCCCACCGTGAATCTGTCTATCAGGCTGTCATCGTCGTAGCCCTTGTCCCAAAGTTTTGCCATTTCAATAATCGTTTTCAGAATTCAAATCCGTCAAGCAGGGCCACATAGCCCATGATACCCTGCCTTATCTCTTCAATGTAAATATATTCGTCAGCCGTATGCGACCGTGCCGAATCCCCCGGTCCCATCTTCACAGTAGGGAAATGGGAAAGTGTCTGGTTGCTCGTCGTGGACGATCCGAAGATAGGGATGCCCATGGACTCCGCGCGGCGTACAATCGGATGGCCGGGCTCAATATGGGAGCTGCCAAGCCTGGTGGAGCGTTCCCTGACGGTGCAGGAGACGGATGACTTTATAAGGGCGAGGAGTTCGGGATTGGAATACATCCCGTTGGACCTCACGTCCACCACGAAAGTGCAGAGGTCAGGAACGATGTTGTGCTGGGTCCCGGCATTGATCTGGGTCACGGACATCTTGACTTCCCCGAGATACGGAGACAATTTGGGGAATCTGTAAGTCCTGAACCATTCAATGTCGGGAATAGCTTTGTATATCGCATTGATTCCCTCTTCCCTTGCGGCATGGCCGCTCTTCCCTTCCGCAATGCAATCCAGCACCATCAATCCTTTTTCGGCGACTGCCATCGCCATTCCTGTAGGCTCCCCTATTATCCCGAGGTCGATATCTCCCCAGAAAGGGAATGCCGCTTCAATGCCGCCTTTTCCGCAGACTTCCTCCTCGGCGGTCGCGCTCCATATAAGCCTGTATTCCTGAGGCTTGGAGACCAATATCAGATAGGCTGCAAGGGTCGCTGCGAACGAGGCTCCGTCGTCATTGGTCCCGAGCCCGTACATTTTCCCGTCATCAATCACCGGTGTGAACGGGTCGCGTGTATATCCTCCGGCCGGCCTGACCGTATCGATATGGGCATTGAGAAGTATTGTCCTGCGTCCGCCTTCACCTGTAACATATACGTCATGAGATGCGGCAGAGTCATCAGAATCGAGCCAGACATTGTTCCCGACCCTGTGAGGGGCAAGCCCATGCTCTGACAGCCATCTCTCCACAAGGTCCGCGACAGGGCCCTCCTCACGGCTGAAAGAAGGAATCCTGACCATGTCTGCCAGCAGGCTGACGATTTCGTCAAAATATTTGGAATCAACAATCTCCATGTCATCCGCAAATTACAGTACCGCAGCCTTCCCCGAGGAACATCGCCCCGGTTATCACCACCTTGCCGACTCCCCCGTCGATGGCGGAGAAGGCATTGTCAATCTTCGGTATCATGCCCCCGGAGACAATCCCCGATTCCCGCAGACGCGCATAGTCCTCCCTGCGGATGGAAAGAATCACGCTGTCATCATCTTCAGGGTCGGCCAGAACTCCCTTTTTCTCGAAGCAATATGTCAATGTCACGTCATAATGCCTGCCGTCCGGCCCTTCCCCGGAAGCCATTGCCCTGGCAACCTCGGTGGCAATCGTGTCTGCATTGGTATTCAGGAGTCCGGCCTGCGGGTCAAACGACAATGGGGCAATGACAGGAACTGCACCTGAGGCAAGAAGCATGGAGAGGGAACGGGAATCCACTCCGTCCACATCCCCGACGAATCCGTAGTCTATCTCGCCGACAGGGCGTTTGTGGGCTTTGACACATCCCAGGTCTGCTCCCGAAAGGCCTATGGCATTGACTCCGAGAGACTGGAGTTCCGCCACGGTCCTCTTGTTCACGAGACCGCCATAAACCATGGTCACGACCTCGAGCATGTCCGCGTCCGTGACCCTGCGTCCACCTTCCATCCTGGTGGGCACGCCGAGCCTCGCGGCAATGTCTGTCGCTGTCCTGCCGCCTCCGTGGACCAGTATGGCAGGCCCGCCGAGAGCCGCGAAACGCTTGAGAAACGTTTCCCTCATCCGGGAGTCCTCGAGCACGGCCCCACCTATCTTGACTACATTGAGTACCATGGGAAAACTTGTATTACATTGATTCCAGCATCCTCTTCATGACCACCTGGGCGGAGACCACCCTGTTGGCCGCCTCCGGAATCACGATACTGCGCGGAGAGTCAATCACCTCATCGGTGACAATCATGTTGCGCCTGACCGGAAGGCAATGCATAAAGAAAGCATTGTCGGTCACAGCCATCTGCCTTGCGCCGACTGTCCAGCTCATGTCGGTGCTCAATATCTTGCCGTATTCACTGTAGGACGACCAGTTCTTTGCGTAAATGAAGTCTGCTCCCTCGAAAGCTTTCATCTGGTCGTGCTCCACCATTGCATTGCCGGCGAACTGCGGAGCCAGTTCATATCCCGGAGGGCAGGCAATGACAAAGTCCACGTCTGCAGCGTTCATCCACTCTGCGAAAGAGTTCGGCACAGCCTGCGGAAGAGCTCTCGGATGCGGAGCCCAGGTCAGGACGACTTTCGGACGCGCCTTGGTCTTGTATTCGTCAATGGTAATGAGGTCGGCAAATGCCTGGCAAGGATGGACTGTAGCCGACTCCAGGCTGATTACAGGACGGCCTGAATACTCTATGAACTGGTTGATAATAGTCTCGGCATATTCGGCATCCCGGTCCTCGAATTTCGCGAAGGAGCGAACTCCGATGATGTCGCAATAGCTTCCAATCACAGGTATCGCTTCCCTGAGATGCTCGGACTTGTCCCCGTCCATGATTACCCCGAGTTCGGTCTCAAGCTTCCAGCTGTCCCCGTTGACATTCAGCACAATGGGATTCATCCCGAGATTGAGGGCCGCCTTCTGGCTGCTGAGACGGGTACGGAGGCTGCTGTTGAAGAATACGAGTATGATGGTCTTGTCCCGGCCGAGATGTTTCCATGCGAATGGGGTGCGTTTAACCTGACGCGCCTCGGCGAGGGCTTCGGCAAGATTTCCTATATCCTGCACGTGGAGAAATGATTTCATTGTATTGAGGTATTATATAATTGAACTCAAGACTGTTACAAACCGCAAGGCATCTTCCGGGGTGATGACGAGAGGAGGCAGGAGACGTATCATGTCAGTACCGGCCACCCCGGTGAAGATATGATTGCCGAATAGCAATTCGGACCTGAGTGCCTTGATGTTTTCATTGAACTGGATACCGAGCATCAGTCCCCTTCCACGGACATCCCTGATGCGCGGAGAGGCAGGAATATTGTCCTTCAGCCAGGTCCCGACGGCAAGGGCGTTATCAACTAATTTCTCGTTCCGGATAATGTCGAGCACGGCCACGGCAGCTGCCATTGCCAGGTAATTGCCTCCGAACGTTGTTCCGAGCATGCCCTTGGAGGCATTGAAATCAGGTGATATCAGCACTCCGCCGACCGGGAAGCCGTTGGCCATTCCTTTGGCCACGGTAATCAGGTCCGGGACTATTCCGGCCCACTGGTGCGCGAAGAAACGCCCTGTCCTGCCGTATCCGCTCTGGACTTCGTCGAGGATGAGCACGGCTCCGTATTTATTAGTCACGGCACGCAGGTCTTTCAGGAAGCCGTCATCCGGGATATTGATTCCGCCAACGCCCTGGATTCCCTCGATTATGACTCCGGCAACATCTCCGGCTGCAAGTTCAGCCTCGACTGCGCTGATGTCATTGAGGTCCACGAAAGTGACACGGTGGCCGGCATTGAACGGGGCACGGATTTTCGGATTGTCCGTAACCGCCACGGCTCCGGAAGTACGCCCGTGGAAACTGTGCCTGAAGGCAATGATGCGGTCCTTGCCGGTATGGAATGAAGCGAGTTTCAGGGCATTTTCATTGGCCTCCGCCCCGGAATTGACCAGGAACAGGGACCAGTCTTCAAGGCCTGCAGCGAGGCCAAGTTTATGCGCAAGCTCTTCCTGAAGAGGGTTCCTGACACTGTTCGAGTAGAACCCTATCTTCCCGAGCTGCGAGGTGAGTGCGGCGACATAATCAGGATGGCAATGTCCGACCGAGATGACGGCATGGCCGCCGTAAAGGTCCAGGTATTCATTGCCTTTGTCATCGCGGATATGACATCCTTCCGCAGAGACGGGGGTCACATCAAAAAGGCTGTATACGTCGAATAAGTTCATTGATTATGATTGTTTTAAAAGCGGTTTGCCTTCAAGCCGAGGCCGGTCGTCTCCGGGAGCCCGAAAATCAGGTTCATGTTCTCCACAGCCTGTCCGGAAGCTCCTTTCACGAGATTGTCTATCACGCTGATTATATGGAGATTGTCCCCGTACTTGCTGACATTCAGCACGCATTTGTTCGTATTGGTCACCATCTTGATATCAGGAGAAATGTCCGACACCGTGACAAAAGGCTCGGAATCATAATAATCCTTGTACAGGTCCACCGCCTCATTCCCGGAGAGACCGGTCTTCATATAGGCTGAGACGAGGATTCCCCTTGAGAAGCAGCCTCTCATCGGAACGAAATTGATTTCGCCCCTGAAAGAAGGGGCCATCCGGTGCAGGGTCTCCCCCACCTCTCCGAGATGCTGATGCGTGAATGGCTTGTAAACGGAAATATTGTCCGAGCGCCAGCTGAAATGGGTGGTCTCCGAAAGCTTCTGGCCAGCTCCTGTCGAGCCGGTCACCCCGGTAATATGGATGTCTTCCAGAAGATCCGCTTTGGCCATTGGCAGCAAGGCAAGCTGGATTGCCGTGGCGAAACATCCCGGATTGGCTATATGGGAAGCACCCCGGATCTCATCCCGGAACACCTCCGGTAGCCCGTAGACGAAATCCCCGGCATCGGCCGCGAGACGGAAATCATTGCTCAGGTCGATAATCCGGCCGTGAAACTTGTCCTGTATGGAATGCACAAAGGACTTGGACTTGCCATGACCCGAGCAGAGAAAAAGCACGTCTGCCGCTACGAGGTCAGCCTCATCACAGAAAGCCATGGAGGTCTCCCCTATCAGGTCCTGATGGACTAGCCAGACAGGATTGCCTGCATTGCTTCCGCTCTGGGCGAATACGACCTCCGCCTCAGGATGATGCTTCAATATGCGCATCAGTTCCCCGGCAGTATATCCGGCAGCCCCTATTATTCCGACCCTGATTTTCCCCATCACAGTTCCTCCTGAAGCTTCTGGCCCTCGTCTGAATGATTGGCATAATATACGCGGAGCGGAGTTGAGAGCACCTTTATGAAGCCTTTTGCATCCTCGCTCGTCCAGCCTTTCTGCATCTCCCCGTATTCCCCGAATTTTGTCTTCACGAGGTCATCAGGTGAGTCCACTCCAACGGCTGAGAAGCTGTAAGGCCTGAGTTCCATTATTACCGTACCGTTCACATTGCGCTGGCTCTCCTGCAGCATTGCCTCGATATCCCTCATCACTGGTTCGAGATACTGGCTCTCGTGCAGGAACATTCCGTACCAGTTGGCCACCTGGTCCTTCCAGTATTGCTGCCATTTGCTCAATGTATATTTTTCAAGGAATTTGTGGGCGGCGATAATCAGCATCGGGGCAGCCGCCTCGAATCCTACACGGCCCTTGATTCCGATGATGGTGTCACCCACATGCATGTCACGGCCGATTCCATAAGGGGAAGCGATGGACTCTATATTGCGGATGGCGTCCACCGGGTTTTCGAAAGTCTCCCCGTTCACTGAAGCTATCTCGCCCTTGACGAAACCGATGCGTATCTGCTCGCTTCCCTGCTTCGTCACCGGCTTGAGATAAGCGCTCTCCGGCAGGCCCCGGGCGGAATCGAGAATCTCTCCCCCGCAGATGGAAGTTCCCCAGAGTCCTACATTGTAAGAATATTTGAGTTTCGTGAAGTCGGCGCTGTAACCGTGACCGTTCAGGTAATCGACCTCGAACTGGCGCGTGAGGGCCATGTCCCGCGTCAATGTGATTATCTCCACTCCCGGAGCCATCACCAGGAATGTCATGTCGAAACGCACCTGATCGTTGCCGGCTCCCGTGGAACCGTGGGCAATGGCGTCCGCCCCGATTTCCTTCGCATATTTCGCTATGGCCATCGCCTGGAAAATCCTCTCGGAAGAGACTGAGATGGGATAGGTTCCGTTACGCAGAACATTTCCGTATATCATATAACGGATGCTCTTGTCATAGTATTCCTTGGTAACATCGAGAGTCACATATTTCTTCGCGCCTAATTTATAGGCTTTTGCCTCATTTTCCTGCAGCTGTTCTGCACTGAAACCACCCGTGTCGGCACAGGCGGCATATACTTCATATCCCTTCTCGAGGGTGAGATACATCACATTGAACGAGGTGTCGAGACCTCCGCTGAATGCGACCACTACTTTCTTTGGCATAATTTTCTGATTTATAATAATTCTTTCCGGCCGAATCCGTCAGGACACCTTCCTGTGGAAAAGGCCGACAAACTTCATGAGCACACGGAGAAAACCGTCGTGGCTCGGCTGCGCTTCAGGTACGTTCCGGACACTTTCCTCCGCCGGGTCGTAAAGCATTCCCGTGCAGAGACATCTCGTATAATTGTTCCTCGTGAGCACATCGAAATTGATGCAGCTTTCGCATCCTTTCCAGAATACCGGATCCGACGTCAGTTCCGAGAATGTTACAGGTTTGTAGCCAAGCTCCGTATTGATCTTCATCACCGCCAGTCCGGTAGTGAGCCCGAAAAGCTTCGCTGCCGGAAATTTCTTCCTCGAAAGTTCGAAAGCAGTCTGCTTGATACGCTTCGCAAGCCCGAAACCTCTGTATTCCGGTTTGACTATCAACCCTGAGTTGGCCACGAATTCCTCATGGTCCCATGACTCGATATAGCAGAATCCGGCAAAGTCATCCCCATGCATGGCTATCACGGCTTTCCCTTCCAGCATCTTTTTCTTCACATATTCAGGATTCCTTTTCGCTATTCCGGTCCCCCTGACCTTCGTGGCATCCTCGATTGTCCTGAGGATTTCATCCACGTATTCCAGATGCTCCTCCGTGGCCACTCCCACTGTAAAATCATCAATTGTCATTGTCTGTCATTTATTACTTTTATATCCTGTGAGTGGATATCCCAGGCACCGCCACTTCCAATGAGGTGATGATGTCCTCCACATCCGAATGCTCGCGCATGACAAGAAGCAGAGTATCATCTCCCGCAATGGTTCCCATCACTTTGTGACCCAGCACGCTGTCCACCAGGGAACCGACCATGTTCGCAAATCCGGGCCTGGTCTTGATTACGCACATTTGTCCGGAAAACTCCAGGCTGCGGACCCCGTCCACCGTACTCGATCCGTTCGGCATGAGAGGCTCCAGATAGGACGACGAGGATGTCACCCTCATTTCCGGAAGCCTGTAATGGTATCCGCCAGTCCCGTCCGGGGCCTTGGCAACTTTCAAAACCTTGAGATCCCTGGACAATGTCGCCTGAGTCACGACGCAGCCCTCTGCGGCAAGCATTGAAAGAATGTCCTCCTGGTTCTCCGCACGGTTCTCTGTAATAATCCGCCTCAGTTTGTTCAATCTGTCTTGTCTTGCATTCATAATTCTGTATATTTATTTGCAAACAATGCAAATTTATACAATAATATCCTATTGGCAAAATTTTCTCATGTTTTTTGCGAAAAATCTTTGATAATTCCGAAAGTCTTGATAAATTGCTCCCGAAATCAAACGAAAGCACAATGAGATATTCTAGCAACAATTGGTGGTGGCACTTATTACAACTCAGAGAGTCGTAGTAGGTCAGCGCCGTTGTATGCACCAGCATAGAGGTCCCTGCCGCATCTGCGACAGGGACCTTTTCCTTTTCCCCTGAAATCTCTCAACAACATATCGACCGACAATGTCAAACCTTTAAAATACAAAGCCATGGAAAAGAAACAGATTCCCTACAAGATCTACCTCCAGGAAAACGAACTTCCGAAGCAATGGTACAATGTCCGCGCGGACATGAAGAACAAGCCTGCACCGCTCCTCAATCCGGGAACGGGACAGCCGCTGACACTAGACGAACTCAGCCCGATATTCTGCGAGGAGCTTTGCCGCCAGGAGCTGGACAACGACACTGCATTCTTCGACATCCCTGCCGAGATTCTCGATTTCTACAAGATGTACCGCCCGTCACCTCTGGTCAGGGCATATTTTCTCGAGAAAGCACTCGGGACACCGGCTCATATATATTATAAGTTCGAAGGAAACAACACTTCGGGCAGCCACAAACTGAATTCCGCCATAGCACAGGCATATTATGCCAAAAAGCAGGGACTTAAAGGAGTCACCACCGAGACAGGGGCCGGGCAATGGGGTACTGCAATGAGCATGGCCTGCGCGTATTTCGGCCTCGACTGCCACGTGTTCATGGTGAAATGTTCCTATGAACAGAAGCCTTTCAGAAGGGAAGTCATGAGGACATACGGGGCTCAGGTAACCCCTTCCCCTAGCATGACGACCAATGTGGGCCGGAAGCTTCTCGAGGAATTCCCGGACACGACGGGAAGTCTCGGATGCGCCATTTCAGAGGCAGTGGAAGCAGCCGTTTCCAACGAAGGCTACAGGTATGTGCTGGGATCGGTGCTGAACCAGGTGCTCCTGCACCAGACAGTCATCGGGCTGGAGACGAAAGCTGCCCTGGACAAATACGGGATCAAGCCTGACATTATCATAGGCTGCGCCGGAGGAGGTTCAAACCTCGGAGGTCTCGTCAGCCCGTTTGTGGGAGAGATGTTAAGGGGCGAGGCTGACTACCGTATCATAGCAGTGGAGCCGGCTTCCTGCCCGAGCTTCACGAGGGGGAAATTCGCATACGATTTCTGCGATACCGGAATGATTTGCCCGCTTGCGAAAATGTACACCCTCGGCAGCCAGTTCATACCGTCCGCCAACCATGCGGGAGGTCTCCGCTTCCACGGAATGAGCACGATTCTGTCACAACTTTATCACGACGGACTGATGGAGGCCGTCGCCGTGGAGCAGACATCAGTGTTCGAGGCTGCTGAAATGTTCGCACGCATTGAGGGTACCCTGCCGGCTCCGGAAAGCAGCCACGCAATCAGGGTCGCCATAGACGAGGCGCTCAAATGCAAGGAGACCGGGGAGGAGAAGACAATCGTCTTCGGACTGACAGGAACAGGATATTTCGACCTGAAGGCTTACGAGAGTTTCAATGACGGGACAATGACGGATGTCATTCCTTCCGACGAGGATATCGCTGCAAGTCTCGCCAGATTGCCTGAAGTCAGGATCAGATAAGGTTCTCCCCTTTCAATGCCGCCACGCATTTTTCAAGGGACTTGCGCCAATGCGGAATTTTCACACCGAATGTCTCTCGTACCAGCGACTTGTCAAGTACGGAATAATGCGGGCGGTGTACCTTAGACGGAAATTCATCACTGTGGCAGGGAACGACATCGCAGTCATTTCCTGCCATTTCGCATATCGCCTGGGCGAAATCGTACCAGGAGCACACCCCTTCGTCGGTGAAATGATAGATTCCCTGAAGGTCGGTGCGTCCTGTCTGGACCAGGTCCACGATGAACGCCGCGAGGTCGGTTGCGCAGGTTGGCGTGCCTGTCTGGTCAAATACGACCTTGACCTGTTTCTTTTCGGCTGTAAGACGCATCATGGTCTTGACAAAATTCTTTCCGTGGACGGAATAGAGCCAGGCCGTGCGCAATATGACATGACGGCACCCGGAATTCAGGACTGCACGTTCTCCGGCAAGTTTGGTAAGGCCGTACACGCTTGACGGCACGGTCTCGTCGCCTTCCGTGTAAGGAACTGAAGAGTCTCCGCTGAAGACATAGTCGGTGGATATATGGATCATGGCCGCGTCACATTCCCTCGCAGCCTCGGCGATGCCCGCAACGGCAAGATGATTGAGGAGGTCGGCCGTTTCGGGATTGCCTTCAGCCTTCTCCACGTCGGTGTATGCGGCGCAGTTCACCACCACGTCGACTTTCCTCGAGCGCATGAAAGCAAGGACAGCCTCTTCATCCGTGATGTCGAGATGTTGCGTAACTTGTCCCGGAACTTCATTCACATCCGAGAAAATATAGCTTGCAGGACCGGAGGACCTGCCCCCCGGCCTGTGTCCCGAGACGATATTCCTTATTTCCATACCGAGCTGCCCGTTCGCGCCGGTCACCAAAACAGTCTTAGCCATATCCAACAATTTTTCGACGAGAGAACAAAGATAGCGAAAAGTTTTGCAGAATGTGAAATATTTGCTAAATTTGCAATCCTTTTTGCGGAGATTCCGCAGGAAGTAATTGATTTACTAACATTTATTATCAAAAGTATGAAACAGTACGAGACCGTTTTCATTGCAACTCCCGTTTTGTCTGAGGCCCAGATGAAGGAAGCGGTTGCCAAGTACGTGAACTTCATCACCAAGAACGGCGGTGAGGTTGTGTACGAAGAGGACTGGGGACTTAAGCAGCTTGCTTACCCTATCCAGCACAAGACATCAGGATTCTATCACCTGATCGAGTTCAAGGCCGAGCCTACGCTCATCGCCTCCCTCGAGACCCAGTATCACCGTGACGAGAGGATCATCAGATACCTCACCGTCGCTCTCGACAAGGACGCAGCAGCCTACGCCGAGAAGAGAAGAGCTAACAAACAGGCAAAGGCAGCCGCCCAGGCAGCCGAGGCCGGCAAATAATGGAGGATTGGAATTATGGCACAGACAAACAATGCACAGCAGAATAACGAGATCCGTTATCTGAACCCTCCTACAGTAGAGGTAAGGAAGAAGAAATACTGCCGTTTCAAGAGGGCAGGTATCAAGTACGTTGACTACAAGGATCCTGAGTTCCTCAAGAAATTCCTCAACGAGCAGGGAAAGATTCTCCCTCGCCGCATCACCGGAACTTCCCTGAAATTCCAGAGGAAAGTTGCCCAGGCTATCAAGAGAGCACGCTCACTCGCCCTGCTCCCGTATGTTACAGACCTTCTTAAATAATTAGGAGACAGCTATATGGAAATCATTTTGAAAAAAGATGTGGCCAATGTAGGTCACGCAGATGATGTCGTAAAGGTAAAAGCCGGTTACGCTCTTAATTATCTCATCCCTCAGGGATTCGCAATCCTCGCTACCGAGTCTGCCAAGAAGCAGCATGCGGAGACCCTCCGCCAGAGGGCTCACAAGGAGGCCAAGCTCGTAGCTGATGCTCAGGCACTTGCAGCAAGAATCGAGTCAGTTCTCGTAAAAGTATCCGCAAAGGTGAGCGAGAGCGGCAAGATTTATGGTTCTGTCACCACCGCACAGCTTGCAGAGGCTCTCGTCAATGCAGGTATCGAGGTTGACAAGAAGGATATCACCATTACCTCCGAGGAGGTCAAGGAACTCGGCACATTCGATGCAGAGGTAAAATGCTACAAGAGCGTCAAGGGCGCTTTCAAGTTCGAAGTTGTCGCAGAATAATTTCAACGATTCCAATAGATTGGCTGGCCGGAGGGTCAGCCAATTTTTGTTTATCGGGCGAAAAATGCCTAACTTTGCAATATCTTCCAGAACTGACAAATATTAAAAAACTTCATACAAATGTTCAAGTCATTTTACGGATTCCAGATGGTGGAAACCTACCATGAATGGAAAAAGAATCACAGGACAAAGGACAAGACAGTGTCCAGAAGCATCAAGCTTGCCATCGCAACAATCATCCCGCTGATCCTCTGGCTGCTTCCGACATCCGCATTCGGAATTGACGGGCTCACGGTTATCGAGCAGAGGACAATCGCGATTTTCATTTTCGCCATCCTCATGTGGGTATTCGAAGCCGTACCGGCATGGACCACTTCAATGGTTGTAGTAGTGCTGCTTCTTTTCACTTCCTCGAACAGCAGTCTCTGGTTCTTCCGCGATGGATATGACCCGGAGACACTGGGAACGGCAATCAACTACAAGTCGATTCTCCACTGCTTCGCAGACCCTATCATCATGCTGTTCATCGGAGGTTTCGTTCTCGCCATCGCTGCGACCAAGAGCGGTCTCGACCTGCTCCTCGCGAAATCCCTCCTCAAGCCTTTCGGAACACAGTCCCGCTTCGTGCTCCTCGGATTCATCCTTGTCACGGCGGTATTCTCCATGTTCCTGAGCAACACGGCCACTGCGGCAATGATGCTGACCTTCCTCACCCCGGTACTCAAGTCACTTCCGGCTGACGGGAAAGGCAAGATTGCGCTCGCACTCTCCATCCCTATCGCAGCCAACATCGGCGGTATCGGAACCCCTATCGGTACTCCTCCGAACGCCATCGCGCTGAAATACCTCAACGACCCGGCCGGAATGAACATGAACATCGGATTCGGACAGTGGATGAGTTTCATGACTCCGTTCGCCATCATCCTGCTCGTGATTGCATGGATTATCCTTCTGAGGATGTTCCCGTTCAAGCAGAAGAAGATCGAGCTTCAGATCGAGGGCGAGCACGAGAAGAGCTGGAGAGACATCGTGGTTTATGTCACATTCGCCATCACCGTGCTCCTCTGGATGACAGACAAGTTCACTGGTGTAAATTCCAATGTAGTGGCAATGCTTCCTATCGGTGTGTTCGCAATCACCGGAGTCCTCAGCAAACGCGACCTTGAGGAAATCAACTGGAGCGTGCTCTGGATGGTTGCAGGAGGATTCTCACTCGGAGTCGCCCTTCAGGAGACCGGCCTTGCAAATCATCTGATTGAAGCAATTCCATTCAATTCATGGCCTGCAGCCATCGTTGTCGTAGGCTCCGGACTCATCTGCTACATCATGGCGAACTTCATCTCGCATACCGCCACAGCCGCACTTCTCGTGCCGATTCTTGCAGTTGTGGGCCAGAGCATGTCCGGCAACCTTGCCCCTCTCGGCGGCGTTTCAACCCTGCTCATCGGTGTCGCAATCGGTTCTTCTCTCGCGATGATTCTGCCTATCTCCACACCTCCGAATGCGCTTGCACATGCTACGGGCATGATTGAGCAGAAAGATATGGAGAAGATGGGTATCATCATAGGTGTAATCGGACTCCTGCTCGGATATACGATGCTGATCTTCCTCGGGTCCTCAGGACTTCTGTAGGATTTATAAGCATTAGAATATATTAATAAGAGGCTGACCAAGAAGTGACAGAAAAGATGCTTTTGGTCAGTCTCTTATTGTATCATGATGTTTCACGGGGGCAATGGCTGCCTGCCGGAGGACTCCGCTCACTTCGTTCGCTCCGGACCCTCCCACAGTTCCCTGCGTCATCGCTACGCGATAACTTGTCTCCTGCGGGCGCCCTCCCGCTTCCCGTGAGCGCGGGAGCTCAGGCCTCCGGCAGGCAGCCATTGCCCCCGAGAACAAGGATATGTATACGGAATTACTCCTCCAAAGCCTTGCGGTGGGATTCACGGACTGCATCCCGTACAGAGTCAGGTGACAGGACCTTTATACGCGGACCGAGTGCGCACAAGTCCATAATAAGCCTCGGATTAGGTACAACCCTGATGGCCACCCGGGCCTTCGAAGTAAGCCACGTGATGCGCTGGCTCCTGTGGAGCGGAAGACCGTCAAGAAAACGCGCCTGCTCCGTATCACACTCCAGTACAATGGACTGAGGTTCCTCATTCTCCGAAAGATAAACCCCGTAACTGTCCCGGAAAAGCTCGTCGATGTCGAAATTGCGCGGCAGCCTGAACTTTGTTTCCAGCACTTTCAGTTCAACGATACGGTCGAGGCTATATACCCTGAGAGCATCGCGTTCGAGCGAATACCCGACGAGATACCACCTCTTCATGTCCTCCTTGAGGGCATAAGGACAGACAGTAAGCTGCTCGGAGAGGTCCGAACTGTATTTGCGATACTCAATCCTGACCTGTGAATTGTCCAGCATCGCAGCCATCAGGTCAGTGAGATATTTCTGTCCGGACGGAATATTCTCGACGGAGACACGCCCAGAGAGCCTCTCCCGTCCGAGCTCAAGCAGACTGTTGACAGTGAATGTATTGACAAGCCATGCTGTTCCGTCAGCCTGATCCTCCACATCGTCCGAATATCTGATAAAATACCTGTTCCGGCTGCGGTCGCATTCTATCTTGATTCCGAACACATCCTCAATGGCATCCCTGTGATTGCAGAAAGATCTCCGTGCATAAGACGTCCCCCAGCGGTTCTCCCACTTCGACTGGATGTCCTCGAGAGAGAGACCGCTCATCCCGGCCTTGGAAATAGTCCTTATCAGCCAGACGTATTTATTAATCAGTTCTGTGACCATATCAGCTTATCTTACTATAATCCAGCTTGTTGTACTTATCCTTCCGCATTTCCGCGAGCAGCGGCCGGTTTCTCGGAGACGAGAGGTCCGGATCCTGTTCCAATATATGTGCAGCATAATCCCTCGCATCAGCCAGAATCTGCCCGTCCGTTGAAAGCGATGCTAATCCCAGTTCAATCGGAAGCCCGCTCTGCTGCGTCCCCTCAAGGTCTCCCGGACCACGCATCTTCATATCTTCCTCGGCCAGCACGAAACCGTCCTCGGTACTGCAAAGCAGATCCAGGCGCTTCCGGGACTCTGCGCTAACTTTATGCCCTCTCACGAGAATGCAATATGACGCTCCCCCACCTCTTCCGACACGCCCCCTCAGCTGGTGCAACTGGCTGAGGCCGAATCTTTCCGGGCTTTCAATCACCATCACCGTGGCATTAGGCACATCCACTCCCACCTCAATGACGGTAGTTGATACAAGTATATCCGCCCTGCCTGCCGCAAATGCGTCCATATTGAATTTCTTGTCCTCGTCACTCTGCTGCCCGTGCACGATAGCCACCTTGTAAGGCGGGAATGGAAAGGACTGCAATATTTCCTCATATCCCCGCTCCACGTTCTTGTAATCCACCTTTTCATTCTCGAAAATCATCGGATATACTATGAACGCCTGCCTCCCCGCAGCTATCTGGTCCTTTATGAACTTGTACATGGAAAGGCGCTGTGTCTCGGTAATCTGAATAGTCTGCACCGGAATCCTTCCCGGAGGCATCTCGTCGATCACGGAAATGTCAAGGTCGCCGTACAATGTCATCGCAAGAGTTCTTGGAATAGGGGTCGCCGTCATTACGAGAATGTGCGGCGCTATTCCCGCCTTGCCCCACAGACGTGCCCTCTGGTCCACTCCGAAACGGTGCTGCTCATCAACAATGGCCAGCCCGAGATTTCGGAACACGACTGTATCTTCTATCAGTGCGTGCGTGCCTACAATGATGCCTGTCTTGCCTGAGGCGAGGTCCTCGAGCACCTCCCTGCGCTCCGCCGTCCTGGTCGTCCCTGTAAGGGCCGCCACGTGGACTCCGGTGCCCTCAAGATATTTGCAGATATTGGCATAATGCTGACGTGCAAGCACTTCCGTGGGCGCCATGATGCAGGTCTGATAACCATTGCCATAAGCAATCAATGCTGAAAGCACCGCCACCATGGTCTTGCCAGACCCTACGTCTCCCTGCAACAGGCGGTTCATCTGCCTCCCGCTGCGCATATCCTCCCTTATCTCGCGTATCACGCGTTTCTGCGCCCCCGTGAGACTGTATGGCAATGAATTGTAACACTTGTGGAAAGCATCCCCGACATTTGGCATCAGGATGCCGCGTTCGTTGCGGCTCCGGACATATTTCTGCTTGAGCAGGGAGAGTTGCAGAAGGAACAACTCCTCAAATTTCAGCCTGTATTCCGCCTTTCTCAAAGCCTGCTGGTCCTTCGGGAAATGGATATTCCGCAATGCGTAATTCAACGGAACGAGCCCCTTCTCCTTCAATACGTATTCCGGAAGAGTCTCCTGGACATCAGGAAGACCTGCCTCGAGGGCAGACATCATTATCCTCGACATCACCTTGCCGGTAATACCGGCATTCTTCAGCCTCTCTGTGGACGGATAGACCCCGGCCATGGATGGCTGTCCCTGCATCTCCTGCCCCGACGGATCGTCAATCTCAGGATGGACCATGTTCAGCCTCCCGTTATATACGGAAGGTTTCCCGAAGAATATGAACACTTTGCCTGGCTGCAGCCTGGGCCAGATATATTTCACCCCTTTGAAGAAGACCAGTTCCATCTGCCCCGTTCCGTCAGAAACCACAGCGGAGAGACGGCTAACTGTATTGAAACGGATATCAGGTCCGGAAGTATCCACCGGACTGCCTGACTTGTCAAGCAGGACCGACGATATGACCTGTGCCCGGATCTGGACCATCGCAGAAGTACTCTGGATGGAGCCTATCGGCACGATGGAACTCCTGTCAATGTATCTGTAAGGATAAATCCGTATGAGCCCGGATATATCGGTGACACCCAGTTCAGAAGCGAGGAGCTGGGCTCTTTTCGGGCCAACCCCCTTGAGGAACTGGATATCTGGATCATTCCGCATTTTATTCTATCTGGGTGCGTCCTGACCTGTCCTGACGGTTGTCTTCAAGCGCACGCTCATGAATCTTGCCGGCCTGAAGCCTGTCATATGCGATACGGTTCTTGAAAATGTCAATGGCCGCGTATATGGACGACATCATGGACATAGGATCTGCCTCATCGCGTCCTGCCATGGAATAAGCCGTTCCGTGGTCAGGAGATGTCCTGACGACAGGAAGGCCTGCGGTGAAATTGACACCGTCATCGAAATCGAGGGCCTTGAACGGGGCGAGGCCCTGGTCATGGTACATGGCAAGGGTAGCATCGAACTTGCTGTAGTTGGCAAGGCCGAAGAACCCGTCCGGGGAATACGGTCCGAATGCCATGATTCCCTCGTCGTTTGCAGCCTTGACTGCAGGAGCGATTATGGTCTCCTCCTCGTCACCGAGAAGTCCGTCATCCCCGCAATGCGGATTGAGTCCGAGCACCGCTATCTTGGGCTTTGTGACGCCGAAATCCCTTTTCAATGAGGAATTCATCAGACGGAGCTTGGTCAATATCTTCTCCTGGCTTATGCTGCCCGGAACGTCTTTCAGCGGAATATGTCCGGTGACGACACCTATCTTGAGCTGGTCGCTTATCATGAACATGGCCACATCGCTGACCCCGAACTCGTGCTTGAGATACTCGGTATGACCCGTGAATCCGAAACCTTCCTTGGACATCGCCCTCTTGTTGATAGGCGCCGTAACAAGCACGTCTATGTCCCCGGCCTTGAGGTCCGCCACGGCTCGCTCGAGCGAGGTGATGGCAGCCTTGGCCGATTCAGGGGTGGACTGTCCCGGCTCCACATATACATTGTCCGGCAGGCAGTTCAGGATATTGATTTTCCTGATGCGCGCATCCTTCGCGGAATTGATCACGTATGTGTCCATCGGGTCCAGGTTGTGTATCAGTTTCCTGTAGAACCCGAAAATCTTCGATGAACCGTAAATCACGGGAGTGAACGAGTCCAATATCCTCTGGTCAGCAAGAGCCTTGATAATGACCTCGTAGCCGATTCCGTTGCCGTCTCCCTGGGTGATACCCACTGTTATCTTGTTGTTTATCATTTTGAATCCTGTTTTTCCAATCTTTCAAAAATACGAATTTTTCCCCGAAATCCAATATCAGAGAGGAAGATTCGCGGTATTTGCCCCATTCATTTCCACCGACTCTTCATATCCAGTGTCATGTGGAAGGCTCTCTCCCCTGGAGAAGGCGCCGGCTCCTGCATCAACGGCAAGGGCGTCGCATCTCTCGTTCTCGGGATGTCCGGCATGGCCCTTGAGCCAGTGGAACTCGATCCTGTGCATGGAACTGACCCTGAGGAAACGCATCCAGAGGTCCGGATTCTTGACTTTTGCGAACCCCTTGCGCTTCCATTCCCCGAGCCAACCCTTGTTGACGGCATTCACGACATAAGATGAATCGCTCCATATCTCCACCCTCGCATTCTGCCATTTTATCGCTTCCAGGCCGACGATGACCGCAAGAAGTTCCATCCGGTTGTTGGTCGTCATGATGAATCCGCCGCTCATTTCCTTGCGGAGATTTCCGCATTTGAGCACGACGCCATATCCCCCGGGACCAGGATTGCCACTAGATGCCCCGTCAGTGTATAAATAAATGATTGGTCTGTTTTCTTCCATGTCGATTATCCCGGCTGCTGTCCTGCCGGAATGCAAAAATAGGAATATTATTACTAATTTTGCAGCATAAGGATGACAAAATCCGGAATTTGGAATCGTGTTTCACAATGGAAGAAGACAAACTGCCGAAACTTGCCGAAAGCGGGATCCATGCGGGATTCCCGTCCCCGGCCACCGACTACATGAACAGGGGTATCGACCTGAACGCCGAGCTCGTGAAGCATCCCGAAGCAACATTCTTCGGGAAGGTGACAGGTGACTCCATGATTGACGCCGGAGTGGACGAGGGGGATATATTGGTGATAGACAAATCGTTGGAAATGCGGGAAGGAGACATGGCAGTATGTTTCGTGGACGGGGAATTCACACTGAAATACATATATTTCCATGATCCGGGAGACGGTCGCCCTAGAATCGAGGCCAGAAAGCCGGGAAGTTCCTTCAACATCCTCAAACGGCCGGAGGAACTTTGGCTCGTGCCGGCCAACAAAGCCTATCCCGTGATACATATCACCGAGGGCAACGATTTCACTGTCTGGGGAATAGTCACCTATGTCATCAAGAAGACGCGATGAGTCAATGCATCAGCCTTTCCACGGCATCCTTGACCTCGTCATATCCATATCCCCTTCCGAGCGCGTACCTGAGCAGTTTCAGACGACACTGCGGATCCTCAGAAATGGTCCTGTACTTCGCTGCCAGAAGGGATTCGAGCCTTGAACCCGCCGCTCCTGAATCAATATCGTCCAGTGCCTTGTTCACAGTGTCCCGTGCAATACCCTTTCCCGAAAGCATATAGGCAATCTTCACCCTACCCCATCCTGAGAGAGAAGACTTCTCCCTGGCATAGGCCGAAGCATAGCGCAGGTCATCCACGAAACGGTCATTCTTCAGGGACTCAAGCAGCCTGGAAGCCATCTCCTCATCCCCTTCAAATGCCTTCAGGGCCTTTCTGTAAATGTCCGACGAACAACATTCCTGCCTTGAGCACAATGCCTGGAGCCGCGCCAGGACCTTATTGTAGAGTTCCTGTTCCATGTCAAAAATAAAGGCCGATATTGAGATAAGCCCCTGCTTTCCGGTTCCGTGAACGCCAATGCAGTTCCAGTTCCACAGGGCCGATTATAGAATTGTAGGAATACTTGATTCCCGCACCGATAATTCCATAGATATTGTGCGCATTTCCGAAATCCTCCAGTTCAGCCATCGTGCAGGCATAATTGGCAATGGCTGTTATATAAGTGTTTTTGCACAGCCTGAAACGGAAATCTGTCCTGACCACCGTAAGATAATTCTGCATTGCCGCGGCATAATTGATACCGGTGAATGGTATCTGCTGGTCAAGATAACGTCCGGCAATCGAGCCTCCCATCAGGTTCAGGTACGGCAGCGAAGGATCGCCTCCGAACATATAGCGTGCATGAACCGACGGAAGGAAAGCGAAACAACCCGCCTGCGCCACGGTCTTGAAATCAAAAGTCGCCACATGAAAACGCTCGATGTCGTGCCGGAGACCCGTGAAGAACCATTCGTATCCTAGCCCAACCGAGAAACCCCGGGTAGGAAAATATCCGTCGTCAAACGTATCCGCCTTCAGGTCAGCGAAGAGTGACAGATAATTGTTGGTCAGCGAATTGAGGTCATAGTCACCCATGACGCTGTTCGCCATGACATTGTTCAGCTTGAAGAAATCGCTCCTGATACCCATCTTGGTATCGAACCGCCGCAGATGGATATTGGACAGGTAAAGTTCCTCCCGTACATTGAGATAGGCTACATTGTAGTCACTGCTGCCGAGGGTGAACTTGTTGCGGTCCAGCCACTTCACGGAGAACGACGCATTGAAGCTAGGGCCTTCCGGACCGCTGACATAATAATTGAGCTCCGCGGAAGGATTGATTCCGACCTTGCCGGTGAAATTCAGGGCCGAGCCCTGCAGTTTGTGGACATTTAGTCCGACATTCAAAATCATTGAGGCCATCTCCTCCGAATCGAGACGTCCGCCTATGCCGAACTGGTGCACGGGTCCTTTCTTGCAATGAAGTATGAGGTCGAAAGGTTCCTCTGACCCCTGCAGCTCATAAGTCACGTAATCGAACGCACCTGTACCGTAAATCGTGGCCACCGCATCCTCAATGTCGAGCTTGTCGAGAGGCTTGTCAGGCCTGAGGGAAATCTTGCCCATGAGATATCGTGACTCCCTGTCGGAAACGCCCTCCATCTCAATCTTTGAGACACGGACCGGTGTACGGTTCAGGTCAACGGCTTTCCGGTTCCTCAATTCCTTGTGATAAGGGCCAATGACCGCCTTGATGCTGTCTAAAAGTTCCGACTGTGCCGCCGCAGCCTCATGCCCTCTGGAAATGATGATGTCGATGCTCTTCGCGTCGAAGCTCATCATGTTGTACTCCGGAAGATATGGCTTGATCGTCACGTCAGGCACATTGACATTCTTTTCGTACGACTCCCTGCCGAGCATGTCAATGCCCTGTGATATGATGTCCTTGATGTCATTTATCTGGGAATATCCCCTGAATCCTGAAGAGAGGTCCACTCCGATGACGATGTCCGCCCCTATTTCCCTGGCAATGTCTGCCGGATAGTTGTTCCTCATCCCTCCGTCCACGAGCACCATCCCGTCCACTTTGACAGGCGCGAACACCCCCGGGATAGACATCGTTGAGCGCATTGCAGTGGGCAGCTTTCCGGAATGCCATACCTTCGGCCTCGCCGTGACCATGTCCGTAGCGACGCAGATGAACGGCACTGGAAGGTCCAGAAAGTCCATGTCGTCCTGATATCCCGCAGTGAGTGAGCTCAAGATATTGTTCACGTTCTGGCCGTAGGCGAATCCGGACGGAAGGCTCGTCCTGAGATTGTCCTTCACTATCGAAACGGCATCGCCCTTGCCGGCTCCGAAACTGATCTGCTCATGCCTGTGTCCGGGCTCACCGTAACGCTCTTCTTCAGCTTTCCTGTCGAGATATTCCTGTTTCTCGTAATAGAACGGGAATGAAAGGAGAATCTTCTCCTTGTACTTGGTCGTGGAATATGAGATATAGTCCCGCGGGACCTTGTCAGAAAGAGCAATATCCCAGTCGATATCCCGGATTATCCGCGCCATGTCCGAAGCGGAATAGCCTACCGAATACAGTCCTCCCACAAGACCTCCCATACTGGTTCCGAGGACGATGTCCACCGGAATCTCCAAAGAGTCGAGATAGTCTATCACTCCGATATGGGCGGCTCCCTTGGCACCTCCGCCGCTAAGAACAAGAGCGACTGTAGGCCTCGTACGCCTTATCCCGTCAAGATATTGCCGCATGGCAGCCACGGAAGCAGAATCAGCAGAAGGATTCAGTCCGTAACCCACGGTTCTTTCTGCTTGCCTGTGGGGCTGGATCATCGCATAGACATCCTGCCGGGACGTGAAAAGCATCATCACGGCGAGAATGTATATGAACAACCCGGATCTCATCATGTCATTTGTCCTGATCTGAATGTTTTCCCGCGAGCATCCCGCAGGCAGCGAAAATGTCCTCCCCTCTCGAGGCCCTTATCGTGGCGGTTATCCCGGCCCGGCTGAGACGGTCACGGAACATCTCCATCACCCCGTCAGGAGAAGAGACGTAAGGAAAATCCGGAATCTTGTGGAATCGGATGAGATTCACCCGGCATTCCAGTCCGGCCAGCAGCCTGATGACCGCATCGGCATGCCGCTTGTCGTCATTGTATCCGGAAAACATCGTATATTCGAAGCTCACGCGCCTCTGCCCCGTGAAATCGTATTTCTTCAGAAGTGAAACCACATCCCTGATATCGTATGCTTTCTGCACCGGCATTATGCCTTCCCTCTCGTCCGGGAAAGGATTGTGCATACTGACGGCCACATGGCATCTGGTCTCGTCCAGAAATCTTTTCAGAGAAGGCAATACACCTATGGTAGAGAGAGTTATCCTCTTCGGACTCCAGCCGAATCCCCAGTCCGCCGTGAGCACGTCTATGGCCTTCTTCACATTCTCGAAATTGTCGAGAGGCTCGCCCATTCCCATGAACACAGTCCCCGTAAGGCTGTCTGCCTCGTCGACCGATATGAACTGGGAGAGAATATCCGCCGGTGAAAGATTGCCATGGAAACCCTGGCGTCCGGTCATGCAGAACTTGCAACCCATCTTGCAGCCGGCCTGGGACGACACGCACAATGTCTTCCGGTCAAGCTCGGGTATCATCACGGATTCGATGCAGCTGCCTTCCACCTTGCCCGGATTCCCGGATTCAACGGCCCATGCAGCTCCTGAAAACGAGCAGGCCACAGGAAAAAGGTATTTCCTGGTCCCGTCGGCAGAAATCATGCAGTCGGCATATTCCACGGCCCCGGTCTCATATTTCTCCGACAGCCGGGCACGTCCTTCCCTGGACAGGTTCGTCATCCCGTCCACTGTCCTTATCTTCTTCTTGTACAGCCACTGCGCAATCTGGTTTCCGGCATACGGCGGCAACCCGCATTCAACGGCAATCTGCCTGAGTTCCTCCGGGGTCTTCCCCAACAATTTCTTCTTCATGTCTCATTCCTCTATACCGTAGCAAATTTAATGAAATTTTCGTTCTTGATTGCAGCGTTTTTTATATCTTTGTAAGGATATGCGGCATATTCCGCAGTAATTAACAAAAAATAATACATTATGGCTAAAGAAGCAGTTAAGGGAAGTGGAGCGGAGACAATTGATTCCGGAAAGCTCAAAGCTCTGCAGGCAACGATCGACAAAATTGAAAAGGACTACGGTAAAGGGACGATCATGAAGTTGGGGGACCAGCCACAATGGGATGAACATCAGGTAATACCGAGCGGTTCCATAGCTCTGGACCATGCCCTGGGCATCGGCGGATATCCCCGCGGAAGGATCATCGAGATCTACGGCCCGGAATCCAGCGGAAAGACAACGCTCGCCATCCACGCCATCGCACAGGCCCAGAAACAGGGCGGCATCGCTGCGATGATCGATGCCGAGCACGCGTTTGACAGGTCTTATGCCAAGGCGCTCGGAGTGGACCTCGAGACATTGCTTATCTCTCAGCCGGACAACGGCGAACAGGCTCTGGAAATAGCGGACAATCTCATCCGTTCAGGCGCCATAGACATCATCGTCATCGACTCCGTCGCGGCCCTCACCCCGAAGGCAGAGATTGAAGGCGAGATGGGAGACAACAAGGTCGGACTCCAGGCAAGGCTCATGAGCCAGGCCCTCAGGAAACTGACCGCCAACATCAGCAAGACGAACACCTGCTGCATCTTCATCAACCAGCTCAGGGAGAAGATCGGCATCATGTTCGGCAACCCGGAGACAACGACCGGCGGAAACGCCCTCAAGTTCTACGCCTCGGTACGTATCGATGTCCGCAGGACTACACAGCTCAAGGACGGTGACGAGGCCCTCGGCAACCGCACGAAGGTGAAAGTGGTGAAGAACAAGATGGCACCTCCTTTCAAGAAGGCCGAGTTCGACATCGTATATGGAGAAGGCATATCCCGTCCGGGAGAAATCGTGGACCTCGGCGTCGAGTACGGCATAATAGGCAAGAGCGGTTCATGGTTCAGCTACGGTGACCAGAAGCTCGCACAGGGAAGAGAAGCCACCAAGCAGCTCATCGCTGACAACCTGGAGCTCAGCGAAGAAATCGAGGCCAGGATTCGCGAGGCCCTCAAAAAGGTACAGGACTGATACTCAACGTATAATGCACCGGGACAGCTTCATTGCCGTTTCCCTGTCGATTATTCCGGCTTCCGCAAGACCTTCGACGGTCAGGGCGGAGGCCGGATTGTTTTCCCTGTACAGGACAATGGCTTTGGCAGTCCGGTAATCCCGTATATGGGGATGCATTCGGAGGGAATCCACAGGCAGGGTCCAGAGGCGGAACGGCCGTGGAGGAGTCCTGACCTCTACGAGATCAGACAATGCATCATACTTCTCCTTGTCGAAATGATAGATTTCCATCAGTTGCTCAGGACATGAATAGCCTCCAAGACGTTTTCTGTATTCCACCATTTTGGAGGCGAAATAGCCTCCTATGCCGGGAAGGGTGTCGAACATGGCCGAATCGGCTGCATTGAGGTCAATCCTGGGTATATCAATATATGGTTCCAGCCTGCGGAAGACGGAGTCGTGCACGACATAGGATGCCGCGAAATCGGATTTCCGGCGGAAACGCCCGCCTTTGGACCTGTAATTGTCTATCGAAGCCGCCTGGGCTTCAGTAAATCCGAGACGGCGGAGATCCTCAACGGATACGGTGTTGGGATCGAATCTGAATGATTCACAGGTTCTTGGCACGAAAGCCGAACGGACTGATGACCTGGCCGCATCCTTGGTCCTACTTCCTGTTCCAGCGCTGCCGGAAGACGTGATACGACCATTATACGGTAATGGATTCCGGACGTCATGGGAAGATGCACTCCTGGCTTCAGCGTCTGAAACAGCGTCGTCCGAGGTGACTCCTGAGGTGACATACACCGTGTCCGGCACGGAAGAAACAATCTTCAGCGCCGCAGCCCTGTGAATGAACAAGGCCGTCTGATAACCTGTAATAAGGAATGCAAGGGCTATCGCCCCTGTCACGAATGATGCGGACGGGGAATATCTCTTCCCCTCGTCCTGATTGTTCCGGGTCATTTCGCCAAGCCATCGGCCCCCGGATTTAACATATTATCCCTCAGCGCTTTCCCCGTCACGCTTACGGGATGGAGCCCCTGCCACGACCAGGACAATCTCGCCTTTCGGTTCATGCTCCCTGAACCAGGCCGCGACTTCGGCAAGGCTGCCGCGCCGGTGTTCCTCGTGAATCTTCGATATCTCCCGGGCAACGGAGCATTCCCGTCCGGGCCCGAAATATTCCGCCATCTGCTCCAATGTCTTCACTATCCTGTATGGGGACTCGTAGAAAATCATCGTCCTGGTCTCAGACGCAAGGGTCTTCAGCAAGGTCTGTCTCCCCTTCTTCACCGGAAGGAAACCCTCGAAGCAGAATCTGTCACATGGCAGGCCTGACGACACAATGGCCGGTATGCATGCGGTAGCCCCGGGAAGTGTCTGTACCTCAATACCTTCAGCGGTACATTCCCTTACCAGGAGGAATCCCGGATCCGATATGCCGGGTGTGCCGGCATCACTGACAAGAGCCACGTCCAGCCCTGCAAGTATCCGTTCCTTGATCATCGGAACAGTCTGGTGCTCATTGAATTTATGATGTGACTGAAGATGTTTCACCTCAATGCCGAAATGTTTCAGCAGCACGGAACTGGTCCTGGTGTCCTCTGCAAGAACGAGATCCGCCTCACGGAGAACTCTCATGGCCCTGCAGGTCATGTCCTCCAGATTGCCGACAGGAGTCGGGACTATATAGAGCTTTCCAGCCATCTGCTATCTGATTTTTCTCCTGACGGCCATCATGAATCGATAGACGGCATCCGAACCCATGTCCCATTCCGGGAATGTCTCCTGAAGATAGACAACGGCCTTGTCAAGAGATGACATATTATTGATATGCCCTACCACATCCTGGAAAAGCATGGAGTCCTCACGGAAAAGAGTACTGATGAACATCACCCTGTCATTGAGCGAGATTGCACTGCGGACATCTTTAACCTCAGGTCCCGGCATATCCTTGATCCAGGCCGGATTGGAAGCCTTCATGTCTATCACGGCTCCGGCAGCCCTGCCTGCATTGGCCTCGTTCAGGCTCTTCTGGCGGGACGATGAATGGAACTTCTGCGGAGCAGGCTCCATCAGGAACTCCCCGAAAAGTGAATCCGGAGCGGAATCTTCAGGCAAGTCCTCCGGAATGTCCCCGGCTGGCACTTCCCCGGCAGTGATATCCTCCTCAGGGAAGGTTGCAGGAAGGTCATCCCCGGCGGCAGGAATATCTGCCACAGGCTCCTCAGGAACTGCCTCAGGCCCGTCCGCCGGCTCAAGTTCTCCGGCCGGAACATCTTCGGCCGGCTCCGGCACGACAGAATCGGCTTCCACCGGCTCCGGCTCGGCAGCCACCTCGGAAATGCCCTGCAGGAAATCCTCGTGGGCAATCTCCATCTCGACGACTTCCGTAACTTCCATATCAGCCTCCATCAAGGCCTTATATTCATCCACCTCGCGCTCCAAAGCCTCAATGCGGGCCTTCAGCTCGGCGACAGTGTTGACAAGTTCTTCCAATTTTTCCTTCCGGTTGTTCTCCATAAGGCAGATTATTGATTATATTTGCAGACAATCTGCAAACCAAGAATACAAAAATAGTCATGATTTCAGAAAATATCAAGAAAAACGGATGCATTGAAGTCATCTGCGGCTCCATGTTCTCCGGCAAGACGGAAGAACTCATCAGAAGACTGAAAAGAGCCCAGTTCGCCAACCAGAAAATTGAGATTTTCAAGCCCGAAGTGGACACCCGGTATTCCGACATGGACGTAGTGTCGCACGACTTGCACAGCATTCCATGCACACCGGTCAAGGCCCCTGCAAGGATGCTGGAGACTGCAGAAGATACCCAGGTGATAGGCATCGACGAGGCGCAGTTTTTCGATGATTCTCTCATAAATGTGGCCCAGGAGCTTGCAAACAGGGGCAAACGTGTCATAATAGCCGGACTCGACACCGATTTCAAGGGCAAGCCTTTCGGGCCGATTCCTGCGCTCATGGCAGTGGCGGAGGACGTGCAGAAAGTCCATGCAATCTGCGTGAAATGCGGAAACCTCGCGAACCATTCGCACCGTCTCACGAAGAGCCACAAGCTCGTTGTCCTCGGAGAAAAGGATGTTTACGAGCCTCTCTGCAGGCAGTGCTACAACGAAGCCATGGCCGCAGAAAAAGCAGAATAATATTCAAATATTCAAATTCAGCAACAATATGAAAGAAGGAGACAGGATACCGGAATTCACGGCAATCGACCAGAACGGCAGGACTTTCACCGCACAGGACCTCATCGGCCGCAGGACAATATTGTATTTCTACCCGAAGGACAACACTCCGGGCTGCACTGCAGAAGCCTGCAATCTCAGGGACAATATCAACGGACTTTCCGCAGCCGGCTATCAGGTAATCGGCGTAAGCAGGGACAGCGATGCGTCACACAGGAAATTCATTGAGAAATACGAGCTTCCGTTCACTTTGCTTTCAGACAAGTCCACGGAAATGCTTCAGGCTTTCGGCGCATGGGGAGAGAAGAAAATGTGCGGCAAGGTATCTATTGGCACGCTTCGCAAGACCTTCATAATCAACGAAGAAGGCATCATCGAAAGAATTATCGGCAAGGTCGATACGAAGAACCACGCAGCCCAGATCCTGGAATAGTTCCAGGAAGGTGCTGCACGTCGGTCACTCTGTCACGAGGGAGGTAGCCTTGTTCCAGGACAGGGTCCGGTAGAAATCATTTATGGCAGCGCTTCCGTTGGCCGGAAGATACATGCTGAGGCCGCAGAAAGTCTCGATAGGAATCGATATGAACGTCGGAGTGGCTGCCTTGTAGAGGACGCACTGGTCCATCGCGGCACGGAATTGAGCAAGCGATGATTCCGGCACTCCGGCTTTCACGAAAATATCTTCCAGGTCATAGAACCAATGCTTGTTGAAACGGAAATAGCCCTGGACCTGGCCCGGTTTTACGGCAGCCAGTTGTGACCTGCAAGAAGAGAAAATCCGGGCGCATACATCGGCAAGCCCGTCGAGCCGGGTGCAGTCAATCATTGAAATAGTCGTATAAGGCTCGCTGGCCCCGGGGGCGGCATAATGCTGGTACGAATCCTCGCAGAAGCCCATATAGTCCGGACTGCCACCGGCGAGAAGGCGGCTGGCCATCGTGTCATACTCACACAATCCGTCCCCCATCACCTCTGCCTGGGAGAATATTATACGGTCACACTTGTCTTTCAACGCATAGGCCACCTCGATTCCTCCCATCAGGCAGGCGTCCATTATGATGTAATCCATTTTCATAGGAATCGCGGCGGCGAAGTCCTCGATATTCATTTCATAAGCCCTGGAATTGGCGACATTGTCCATTCCGATGCTCCTCGTTACAGGCTCGCCCGGCTCCCTTTCCCGCTCTACATAAGGCACCGGCACGTCAGCATAGCTATAAGGATAAGCTGCCGGCATGACCTGGTTCATATAAATCTCACCCGTGCTGTAGAATCCTTTCGGCAGCCATCCGGATGCATGGGACGAGAACACCAGCCCGTACTCATTGGACGGATATTCACTGTTGACATAAGAAAGCACGTCATGTAGAGTCTCAGGGGATGCTGCCACGGTGCCGGAAGGCCATGTCCTGACCGTGTCTGAAACCACCTTTCCTTCCTGGGATGAATAAAGGCGGATGAGATGCGCAGGAGTCGGCGTAGAATAGTTGTAGGCATTGCCATTAGTACGCTTGGAGAAGACCAGTACCACGCTGTTCCCGTTCTTCTGCGGAAGATATCCCTTTTTCAAGTCCTTCACGTCATCTTCGAGCATCTTGCTCAAGTTGTTGTAACCGGCTGAATATAAGAGAAGCACTCTCCTGGAGGATGGTTCGACCACCCTTCCTGCAGTACTTCCGGTACGGGAGGATGAAGGGCTTCCTATATCCTCGAATACATCGTCCGTACAAGATACTGCAAAGGCTGCGGCGGCGACGCACCACAGAATCGATATGATATTTCTTACTGTTCCTGACATAATGCGCAAATATACGTATTTTTCGGCAATGTCGGCAATAATTGCTATTTTTGCGGAAATGCGACAATGCAAATAATAAACTTACAATATGAACAGATTTTCGAAAATGTTTCTGACATTGATTTCAGCCGCAGCCGCTACATCATGCGGACAGGGCGGCAGCAGCGCCGGAGAAGGCGGAGACTTCAGATATCTTGTGGACCAGTTCGCGGACATCAAGATAATGAAATACCAGATACCGGGATGGAATAACCTAACACTCAAGCAGAAAGAGTACATCTACCATCTCAGCGAGGCGGCCAAATACGGATGGGACATCTACTGGGACCAGAACTGCGCGTACAATCTCAAAGTGCGCAAAGTATTGCAGACCATACTAGAAGAATACAAGGGGGACAGGACCTGCAGCGAATTCGGGGACTTCACCGTATATGCCAAGAGAGTGTTCTTCAGCAACGGCATACACCATCATTACGCCGAGAACAAATTCACTCCGGATTGCGGGCAGGATTATTTCCGTTCTCTCATGGAGGCATCCGGATGCGGGGACCAGGCGGACGAGCTGATTCCTGTGATATACTCTCCTGAACTGTTCGCGGAAAGAAGGTCATCGGCTTCCGAGGGAGACATCGTGGCCCTGTCCTCCGTCAATTTTTACGAAGGAGTGACAAGGGATGAAGTCGAGAAATATTATGCCGGCATCATTGACCCGAATGACAAGGAACCGATTTCATACGGCCTGAACACGAAGGTCGTGAAGGACGGGAACGGCAACATCGTCGAGCTCCCGTGGAAAGTGGGCGGAATCTACGGGGCCGCTCTCGAGAAGGTCTGCGAGGAACTCGGGAAAGCCGCTGCAGTGGCCGAGAATGACACCCAGAGGAAGGAAATCGCCGAACTTGTGGAATATTACAGGACCGGAGACCTCAAGCTTTGGGACAAATACAACATCACCTGGGTGATGGACACTCTCGGCACCGTGGATTTCACCAACGGTTTCGTGGAGGATTACAATGACCCTCTCGGGCGCAAGGCCTATTGGGAGTCACTCGTGAACATCAAGGACAACGCAGCTTCGGCCCGTACCGAGATTCTCAGCGCGAATGCCCAGTGGTTCGAGGACAATGCCCCGATTGACGACAGGTTCAAGAAAAAGAGCGTGAAAGGCGTATCCGCAAAGGTAATCAATGCAGCATGCCTCGGAGGAGGATGCTACCCAGCCACTCCTATTGGCATCAATCTGCCGAACGCGGACTGGATCCGCAAGGAATACGGCTCCAAGTCAGTGACAATCGCCAATATCACCCACGCCTATGATGCTGCGGCGAACGAAGCTCCGGCATCGACTCTCGAGGAATTCGCCTACTCCGATGAAGAAAAGGCGATGCAGAAGAAATACGGGGCATACGACGATGAGATTCATACCGACCTGCACGAATGTCTCGGACACGGTTCCGGACAGCTTCTTCCAGGGGTTTCAAGCACGGCCATGGGTGAATATGCTTCTGCTCTCGAGGAGGCCCGTGCAGACCTTTTCGGGCTTTACTACATAGCTGATCCGAAGCTGGTGGAGCTCGGGATAATGACGGATAAGGATGCCTACAAACCTCAGTATTCCAATTACATACGTAACGGACTGATGGTCCAGCTGAACCGTATCGAGCTCGGCAGGAAGGTGACCGAGGCCCACATGCAGAACAGGCAGCTGATTGCCGCATGGTGCTATGAAAAGGGCAAGGATGCCAATGTAATAGAGAAGAAGGTCAGGGACGGGAAGACCTATTTCGTGGTGAATGACTACGAGGCTCTCCGCGGACTGTTCGGAGATCTTCTCGCTGAAATACAGAGAATCAAGTCCGAGGGCGACTATGAGGCCGGCAAGGCATTGGTGATGGATTATGCCGTGGAGATTGACCCTGCCCTCCACAAGGAGGTGAAGGAAAGATATGACGCACTCGGGCTGAAGCCTTACGGAGGCTTCGTGAATCCGGACATCGTTCCGGTCGAGAAGAACGGCAAGGTCGTGGACTATGAGGTCCGCTACTGCGATGATTTCCTCGGACAGCAGCTCGAGTATTGCCACAAATACGGAACTCTGTGATTCCCAAGACATCAGAAAGGTTCATCAAAGATTTCAGGACATACCTCCGGACAGAACGGGGTATGTCCTTGAATACTTGTAATGCATATTGTTCCGACCTAAGGGAGTTCTTCGCCTGGATTGAGGGCAGGGCCGGTTATGAAACCGGATGCGGGCCGGGGGCAGACCCGAGGCTCGTGACCAGGGACGACATTTCCGGCTATATGGAGACGATGCCGGAACGTAAAATGGCCAAGCGGAGCCAGGCAAGGATACTAAGTTCATTGAGGGGATTCTTCAACTGGCTTCTGCTTGACAAGGAGATAAATGAAAGCCCGTGCGACGGGATTGAGTCTCCGAAGCCCGGATTACATCTGCCATCCGTCCTTTCAATCGGAGAAGTGGAGGACATAATGGATTCCGTGGACCTGAACACTGAGGCTGGAATCCGAGACAGGGCAATCCTGGAGCTCCTGTACAGCTGCGGGCTGAGGGTCACGGAAGCCTCCGGTCTCAAAATCTCCTGCATATATCTTGAAGAAGGATTCATCCGGGTGACCGGCAAGGGGGACAAGGAGAGGATAGTGCCTCTCGGAGACCCTGCATCGGACGCCGTGAAGCGATATCTTGCAATACGCCGCGAGCCTTCAGGCAGGGAAAATGAGGACATCCTGTTCCTCAACAGATCCGGAGGCCAATTGAGCCGGATTTCAATCTTCAACATGGTCAAGAAACAGGCCCTTGCCGCAGGAATAACCAAGGAGATATCACCCCACACATTCCGGCATTCCTTCGCGACACATCTCATAGAAGGGGGCGCGGACCTGAGGATTGTACAGGAAATGCTCGGCCATGAGAGCATCCTCACCACCGAAATCTACACACACATAGAAAGTTCCACGTGGCAGAAGGACATCCTGGAACATCATCCGGACGCAAAAAAGGCTGACTGAAATCGTTATCAGTCAGCCTTTTTCATTATTATCCCGAGATTCAGGCAGGACTATTTGCCTGCGAGTCTCTTGTAGGATTCGAGTCTGATCTTCGCGAACTCCTCGGTCTTCTGGAGCAGCTCGGCAGCCCTGTCAGGATAGAGCTTGTACAGGGAAGCGAAGCGAACCTCACCCTTCAGGAAGTCCTGGAACTTGGTCCAGTCAGGCTCCTTGCTGTCGAGAGAGAACGGATTCTTGTCTGTTCCTTCGAGAGTAGGATTGTACCTGTAGAGATGCCAGTAACCGCACTCCACGGCGAGTTTCTCCTCCTTCTGGCTGAGGCCCATGCCGGCTTTCAGGCCATGGTTGATACATGGAGCGTATGCGATGATGAGTGACGGTCCGTCGTATGCCTCGGCCTCCTTGATCGCGTTCATGTACTGAACCGGGCTTGCACCCATTGCAACCTGTGCCACATATACATAACCGTAGCTCATTGCCATCATTCCGAGATCCTTCTTGCGAATCTTCTTGCCGCTTGCGGCGAACTTGGCAATCGCTCCTGCAGGTGTGGACTTGGATGACTGTCCGCCGGTATTGGAATAAACCTCGGTATCGAGAACGAGGATATTCACATTCTCGCCGGAAGCGAGGACATGGTCGAGTCCGCCGTATCCGATATCGTAGCTTGCTCCGTCACCGCCGAATATCCACTGGCTGCGGCTAGGGATGTAGTTCTTGTACTCGAGAAGTTTCTTGCAGGTGTCGCATCCGCATGCCTCCATGAGAGGGATGAGCTTGTCTGCAACCTCACGTGTGACTGCATAGTTCTCGCGGTTGTCGAGCCACTGCTGGAAGAGAGCCTTCATCTCGTCGCTGCAGCAGCTGCACTGGAGACCCTGGGTCATGAGATTTGCCACGGTCTCGCGTGCACGGTCGGAACCGAGCTTCATGCCAAGACCGAATTCGCAGAAGTCCTCGAAGAGGGAGTTGGCCCATGCCGGACCGTGACCTTCAGCATTGGTGCAATATGGAGATGCAGGGAATGATGCTCCGTAGATTGAAGAACATCCGGTAGCATTGGCAATCATCATGTGGTCGCCGAAGAGCTGGGTGATATTCTTGATATATGGAGTCTCGCCGCAGCCTGCGCAAGCACCTGAGAACTCGAACAGAGGCTGTGCGAACTGGGCGTTCTTGAGGTTCTGTGCCTTGTTCACTACGGTGTCCTTGTAGCCTACCTTGGAATTGAGATAGTCGAAGTTGGACTGCTCAGATGTCTGGTCGAGATATGATTCCATGACGAGGGACTTGTCCTTGGAGAGACATACGTCGGCGCAGTTGCCGCAACCGGTACAGTCGTCAACGGAAATGGAAATGGCATATTTGTAGTCCTTGAGGACGGCCTTGCCCTGTGCGAGCTTGAGCCCTGCAGGAACCGCTGCTGCCTCCTCGTCTGTGAGAAGGAACGGACGGATGGCTGCGTGAGGGCAGACGAATGCGCAGGTGTTGCACTGGATACAGGTCTCAGGATTCCATACAGGAACCTTGACTGCCACGCCTCGTTTCTCGAATGCGGCAGTGCCTGCTGGCATTGTACCGTCAGCGTAAGGCATGAATGAACTTACTGGAAGGGTGTCACCTGCCTGGGAGTTGACAACGTCGGCGATGCCTTTAACGAACTCAGGAGCGAGACGGTCCTTGTTAGGATTCTCGAACTTGGCAGTGATGGAAGCCCACTCTGCAGGAACCTCCACCTGGGTGTATTCGCCTCCGCGGTCAACTGCAGCATAGTTCATGTTGACGATGTTCTCGCCCTTCTTGCCATAACTCTTCACAATGGCGTCCTTCATATATTTCACTGCATCCTCGTAAGGGATGATGCCGGTGATCTTGAAGAATGCGGACTGGAGGATGGTGTTGGTCCTTCCGCCGAGACCGATCTCGGAAGCAATCTTGGTAGCGTCGATGATGTAGAATTTAACATGCTTCTTCGCGAGGGTAGCCTTCACGAAGTCAGGAAGTCTCTTGACGGTCTCCTCAGCGTTCCAGAGGCTGTTGAGAAGGAATGTACCTCCGTCCTTGATGCCCTTGAGCACGTCGTACTTGCGCAGGTATGAAGGAACGTGGCAGGCTACGAAGTCAGGTGTGGAAACAAGGTAAGGAGCCTTGATAGGAAGGTCACCGAATCTCAGGTGAGAGCAGGTGTATCCGCCTGATTTCTTGGAATCGTAGTCGAAGTAGCCCTGGCAATATTTGTCCGTATGGCTTCCGATGATCTTGATGGTGTTCTTGTTGGCACCTACGGTACCGTCAGAACCGAGACCGAAGAACTTGCACTCGGTAGTGCCAGGCTTCACGATGGAAATCTCGTTCTTGATAGGAAGGGACTTGAATGTAACGTCGTCCACGATACCGATGGTGAAGTCGTTCTTAGGCTCGTTGAGCTCGAGGTTGTCGAAGACGGCCACGATCTGTGCAGGTGAAGTGTCCTTTGAAGAAAGTCCGTAGCGGCCGCCGATGATGAGAGGCTGGTACTCCTTGCCCTGGAACATTGCCTTTACATCGAGATAGAGAGGCTCTCCGAGAGCGCCCGGCTCCTTGGTCCTGTCGAGGACGGCAATCTTCTTGACGGACTTAGGAAGCACCTTGAAGAAGTATTTCTCCGAGAACGGCCTGTAGAGGTGAACGGAGATGACACCGTATTTCCTGCCATGCTTCTCGAGGTAGTCGATGGTCTCCTTGATGGTCTCGGTAACAGAGCCCATAGCAACGATGATTTCCTCGGCATCCGGAGCACCGTAGTATTCGAACGGACGGTAAGTCCTGCCGGTAAGTTCGCCGAGCTCGCCCATGTAGCGTGCAACCACGTCAGGAACTGCATCATAGTACTGGTTCCTGGACTCAACGGCCTGGAAATATACGTCACCGTTCTGGGCTGTTCCTCTCGTTACCGGGGACTCCGGGTTCAGAGCGCGTGCGCGGAATTTCTCGAGAGACTTGGTGCTGAGCATCTTGCGAAGGTCATCCTCGTCGATTGCCTCGATTTTCTGGATCTCATGGGATGTACGGAATCCGTCGAAATAGTGCAGGAACGGAATGCTGGACTTAATGGCTGCGAGATGAGCCACTGCAGCCATGTCCTGGGCCTCCTGTACTGATCCGGATGCGAGCATCGCGAATCCTGTCTGCCTGCAGGCCATGACGTCCTGATGGTCTCCGAAAATGGAGAGGGCGTGGGATGCGAGAGCCCTGGCTGACACATGGAAGACGGCCGGAAGCATTTCACCGGCGATCTTGTACATGTTAGGGATCATGAGAAGAAGTCCCTGTGATGCCGTATAGGTGGTCGTGAGGACTCCGGCCTGAAGTGATCCGTGAACGGCACCCGCGGCACCGGCCTCACTCTGCATTTCGGTAACTTTCACAGTCTCGCCCCAGAGGTTCTTTTTTCCGTGAGCAGCCCATTCGTCAACGTTCTCGGCCATTGTCGAAGATGGGGTGATCGGGTAGATCGCAGCGTGCTCACTGAAAAGGTAAGCTATCTGGGAGGCAGCGAAGTTACCGTCACAGGTAATGAATTTCTTTTCTTTTGCCATAGTTGTATTTATTTGATTATCCTATATTTCCTGGTTTTCGCGTTCTACAGGGTCTCGAGTCCTTCGACCTCGACTATCGAGCCGGCGATTCTCTTGACAAGTCCCTGGAGCACTTTGCCCGGTCCTATTTCCATGAAATAATCTGCTTCGTCAGCAAGCATGTTCTTCACGGACTGGGTCCATTTCACAGGCGAAGTGAGCTGAGCGAGCAGATTCTTCTTGATGAGTTCCGGATCCTGGGTATGCTGTCCGGTAACGTTCTGGTAGATAGGGCATATCGGAGTCTTTATCTCGGTGGCCTCTATAGCCTCGCCGAGCTCAATCCTGGCAGGCTCCATGAGAGGTGAATGAAATGCTCCGCTGACGGCGAGAGGCAGGGCACGTTTCGCACCGGCCGCCTTGGCCTTGTCACATGCTTCCGCTACAGAGTCTTTCTCTCCCGAAACTACGACCTGGCCGTCACAGTTGTAATTGGCAGGAACCACGATTCCGTGGCATGAAGAACAGATCTCCTCGACCTGCTCGTTGCTGAGGCCTATGATTGCAGCCATTGCTCCGGGAACAGTCTCGCAGCATTTCTGCATGGCCCTTGCCCTTATTGCGACAAGTCTGAGCGCATCCTCGAAGGCAATGGAATGTGCCGCTGCTAGCGCTGAAAATTCTCCGAGGGAGTGTCCTGCGACCATATCCGGCCTGAAATCAGGATAGCATGCGGTGAGGACTGTGGAATGGAGGAAGATAGCCGGCTGGGTCACTTTTGTGGCCTTGAGATCCTCGGAAGTTCCGTTGAACATGATGTCTGTTATTCTGAATCCGAGGATTTCATTTGCAGTCTCAAGCATCTCCTTAGCCTTGGGACTCTTTTCGTATAATTCTTTGGCCATACCCGGGAATTGGGATCCCTGGCCTGGAAATACGTAAGCTTTTTTCATTCGTATCAATAGATTTTAGCAAAAATACTCAATGTCATGGCTGCAAACACAGCGGTATCCCCTACTGCAAAAATCATACACTTTCCGCCAATTTACATATTTGCAAAATTAATCAAAATCTCAGAGATTTCCGAAAATTTGCATTATTTCTCGGTAAAATTGCTAACTTTGCAACTACAGATGCCTCCATAGTCTAATGGATAGGATTTCAGATTCCGGTTCTGACGGTAGAGGTTCGAATCCTCTTGGGGGTACAAGAAGGAAGCTGGCCGAACAAGGTCAGCTTCTTTCAATTTTTAAGGAAGGAGAAGTTCAGGAGGTGACGTCCGGAAAACTAAATCCCTCCCACGACAAGTCGTGGGCGCCCTCCCGTTCACAAGGTCACGGGCGACCATGGTTTTCCGAACGTCACCCTCCTGAATCACTACAGTCCTGTCTAAAATTATTGTCCAAAGTATGGTGACTGTTGATGAACAGCCATTACCAAAGTCCGCAGGATAGAGTTGCCGGAGGGCCCTTCCAGAGTTCCGCTTCGCTCCATCCACCCTTCGGAACTTCGTTCCTTCGGGAGCCGCTCATGAGGCCGCGGCCGGCCACACTCTGGCAGGGCCCTCCGGCAACTCATGATCAGCCACTTCCCGAATTAGGGCTGCCGCCTCCGACGGACGTGCCACCCGCGGCTCGGAAGCGGGTGCCGGCATCCGCGGCTGGCGCAGGCAGGCGTGATGGCGCGCAGCCCGCCTCTATTGTTCGTGGATATAGCCGTCGTTCCGGATATTCCAGAGAGTAGCCACGATGACACCGCCGACCACTGCCACGCCTGCCATCAGGATAAAGAGAGAATCCCAGCCGAAATGATCTGAGTACCAGCCAAGTCCAGCTCCGGTGAAAATCACGGAAACATAGCTCATGAAGCCGATAAGGCCGACGGCCGAGGAAGCGGCCTTCTTGGTAGCCTGCTTGGTGGCGGTCACTGCAAGCAGGGCCTGTGGACCGTAAAGGAAAAATCCCGCAGTTGCGAGCAGGGCTAGCACGGCCACCGGACTCGCAGTCGCAGGCAGCAGATGCAGGGCCAGAAGGCAGATAGCCACGAGGAACATCTCCACGGCACACATCCTGTGCGTCTTGCCGCCGAAGAAGCGGTCAGATATCCAGCCGGCGCAGAGCATTCCGGCACATCCTGCAATCTCGAAAATGGCTATCGTCCATCCGGCGAGTTCAGGAGTAATCGGCACTGTCCTGTTCTGCAGGAAAGTAGGACCCCAGTCAAGTACTGCAAACCTCACGATATACACGAAAAGATCAGTCACGGCAAGCACCCAGATGATCGGGTTGCAGAAGACCTTCTTCTTCACGAAAGCCTTGAAAGCCTCCGGACTGTCATCGTCATCGAGTTCGGTATGAGTGTTCTCAAGCTCCGGAAGCCCCACGGACTTAGGTGTGTCACGCAAGGTCAGGATGATGAACAATACTCCGACCGCAGCTATCGCGGAAGGCAGCCAGAAGCACCATCTCCAGTCACCTGTCTTGACTATTATATATCCGCAGACAACCGACACGGCAGCTGCTCCGATTGAGTGGGAAGTATTCCACACGGCGGTCTTGGTGGCCAGTTCCTCCGGGGCTATCCAGTTGGCCAACAAGTGGTTGCACGGAGCAAAGCCGCAGCCCTGGAAGATATTGTTCAATATCAGCAGGATAGCCATCACCACCACCATCGCGCTCACGAAATCAGGTCCTCCGGTCTGTCCGGTGACCATTGTGCTTATCTTGTCGCTCCATCCGAAAAGCATGTTGAGCACAACGCACACGCCGAGGCCTATGGCAAGATGCCATCTGGCATTGGTCCTGTCCGCGAGAATGCCGTTGACGAATTTCGAGACACCGTATATAAGTCCCACTATGGAAAGTATCACACCGAAACTTGTGTTCGTGATACCGTACTCCTGTCCGAGCGCAGGCATTGCGAACGAGAAGTTCTTGCGCACGAAATAGAACATGGAATAGCCTATCATCGAACAGATGATGACTCTCCACTGCCAGTAACTGAAAGAATGCTTCTTAGCCATTATCCATTATCATTTAAAAATATCGTTCAACACTTCTGCGAGACGGTGGCCTGCCTTTGCGATGAGTTCGAGAGCGAGGTCCGAATAATCATACATATAATAATTGCCGAGATCGTCTCCGGCCTTGACCGTCCAGATTCCGCAGGATGACGCAGCCACTTCAGATCCCCAGTCATAGAGGGAACCTCGGTTCCATTCCCTGACCTGCTTCTTTCCTGCCGTATCAGCAAGATATGCGAGGTCCTCAATTCCGCCCGCGAAAGTCTCTCCTGCCACCATGGAGTCCCAGACCTTGTGATATTTCACCGTCTCACCACGGTAAATGACATTGAATCCGCCGATATTCCTATCCCTCTTGTCTGCATAGAAAACATGGCCCGGGCAATGCATGTCGCCTGTAAGATGTACGATATTCAGAAGACATTGCAGTTTCGTGGAGTCATCGAGATGCTCCCTGTTCTTCAGTTTGGCAATACTTTCCTCTATCACGGTGATGCAGCTGTGCTCGGGATATGGATAAGCCCTCAAGGATGAGTCCACCTGGAAAGTATGCGGAATGGTACGGGTCATCTTGCCCTTCTGGGGCTCGGTGAGCTTCATGAGCATAAGAGGCTTGTAATAATCGAGCCAGGAGGCCCTGGAAGTGATTGTCTGCCCGTCTAGAATCCCGGCGACACCCTTGCGTGCCTTATTGGAAAGATTCTGTTCGGCGATATAAGCT
>SFNZ01000038.1 GCA_004552615.1 Bacteroidales bacterium
ACTGTCCACGAGATAATAATTGTAGTACGACCTGCCGTTTTCGCCGAGAGGGGATGGCAGCTGGATGTCGAAGACATGGATGAAATTGTCGTAGAAATTGGTTTTCAGGTGCATCGTGCCGGTGAACTGCGAGAGCATGTTCTCGCTGTCAGTCCCGGAAATGCGCGTGCCGGTGATGGTTTCCCGGTCAATGACAGGAGAATTTGAATGATAACGTCTCGCTGCGGTCTCGGAGATAAGCATCGGAAGATACGGCTGTCCGGTGACGGCTGACGTGTCGAGGTACTCCTCCATGAATCCGAAATTGTTCCTTATGACTTTCTTGTCGAGCACCCTGCCCGGATTTGCCACATCCAACTCTATCTTGGTATAAGTGTCACATTTATAAGGACTTCGGCGCTCAGGGTCATTCCGGCTCCGGTTCTTGTCTATCTGCCTGAGTATCCATTTCATATAGCTGTCGTCCGGCTTCACCACGGCGGCATCCAATGAGGATGTGGCAGGTACGAGCCTGAATTCCACCTCCGTGAATGATCCCGGGCGGATTCTCCTCTCTGACGGCTCGTATCCCAATATGGACGCGCACAATACTGATACAGTGTCCCTTGTGGAGATATTGAAGCAGCCTTCAAGGTCGGTTGACATTCCGATGGTCGTGCCCTGGAAATATACTCCGGCGAAAGGAACCGGTTCTCCGGTCACGGCGTCAGTCACCCTTCCCCTGACCTTGGTTTCCTGCGCATAAGACGGGAACAAGAAGCTGGCACATAGCAGAAACCACACGGACAATATTGCCCGTGCGCCCTTGCATGAATATTCAATGTGCCTTTTCAACTCATCCGTCCGTTTTATTGAGGAATTCTTGCATCCGGACAAATATAGGCATAATATTCTTTGAAAATCCGAACAAAAGCAGTAATTTTCGAAACTAAACTTTAAAGCCAATGTACGGAAAAATGAAAGAGCATCTCAGCCGGACTCTCGCTGAGATTCGCGAGGCGGGCCTGTACAAGGAGGAACGCCTCATAGAGAGTTCACAGTCAGCTTCCATCCAGGTGGCAGGAAAGGAAGTCCTGAACTTCTGCGCCAACAATTATCTCGGCCTCGCCAATGACCCGCGCCTCATCGCGGCATCTTCTAGGATGATGCAGGACCGCGGATTCGGCATGGCCTCTGTACGTTTCATCTGCGGTACACAGGATATACACAAGCAGCTCGAAGCCGCCATAAGCGATTATTTCAAGACTGAGGACACCATCCTTTATGCAGCCTGCTTCGATGCCAACGGAGGAGTGTTCGAGCCTCTTCTCACCGAGGAGGATGCCATCATTTCCGACGCCCTCAACCACGCATCCATCATTGACGGAGTCCGTCTCTGCAAAGCCAAGAGATATCGTTATGCCAATGCCGACATGGCTGAACTCGAGCGTTGTCTCCAGGAGGCCCAGGCCCAGCGTTTCAGGATAATCGTCACAGACGGAGTATTCTCGATGGACGGCAATGTGGCACCTGTGGACAAGATCTGCGACCTTGCCGAAAAATATGACGCCCTCGTGATGGTGGACGAGTCACATTCAGCAGGCGTAGTGGGTGAGACCGGCCACGGAGTAAGCGAACTCACCGGCACATACGGACGTGTTGACATCTATACGGGAACTCTCGGAAAGGCATTCGGCGGCGCAATGGGCGGATTTACCACCGGCCGCAAGGAGATTATCGACCTTCTCCGCCAGAGGAGCCGTCCTTATCTTTTCTCCAATTCCCTCGCACCGTGCATCATCGGCGCCAGCCTCGAGGTCTTCCGTATCCTGAAAGAGAGCAACGACCTCCACGACAAACTCGTAGAGAATGTCAACTATTTCAGGGACAAGATGATGGCTGCCGGATTCGACATCAAGCCTACCCAGAGCGCAATCTGCGCCGTAATGCTCTACGATGCACGTCTCTCACAGGTATTTGCTGCGAAGATGCAGGAGGAAGGCATTTACGTGACAGGATTCTACTATCCTGTGGTGCCTAAGGAGCAGGCCCGCATACGTGTGCAGCTTTCCGCAGCCCACAACCGTGAGCAGCTCGACAAGTGCATTGCGGCCTTCATCAAGGTCGGCAAGGATCTCGGCGTACTGAAATAGTACAATATGACCGGCAGACGGATTCCGTGCATTGAGCACATCCCCGTCTGCCGGTCAATATTATGCGTATTACTTATCCCAGGAATCCCAGGAGGATACCCGCAGCCACTGCCGAGCCGATGACGCCTGCGACATTAGGTCCCATGGCATGCATCAGCAGATGGTTCGTAGGGTCAGCCTCGCGGCCGGCCATCTCGGACACCCTCGCGCTGTCAGGCACCGCTGACACTCCGGCATTGCCGATGAGCGGGTTGATCTTCCTGCCCTCTTTGAGGAACAGGTTGATGAACTTCACGAAGAGCACTCCGCAGGTAGTCGCAATCACGAATGACAGGAGACCGAGGCAGAAAATCTTCACGGAATTGCCTGTCAGGAACTTGTCTGCCTGGGTGGAGCATCCTACGGTCACTCCGATGAGAATCGTGATGACATCTACGAGCGGTCCTCTCGCGGTCTCTGCAAGACGCCTTGTCACTCCGCTCTCTTTCAGCAGGTTACCGAAGAAGAGCATTCCGAGAAGAGGAAGACCGGACGGTACGATGAACGCTGTGGTGAGGAATCCCACGATAGGGAAAATGATTTTCTCCTTCTGGCTCACTGCACGAGGGGCAGGCATCCTGATGAGCCTTTCCTTCTTGGTGGTGAGCAGCATCATTATCGGCTTCTGGATGACCGGGACAAGGGCCATGTAGGAATATGCCGATACGGCAATGGCGCCCATCAGGTCCGGAGCAAGCTTTGATGAAAGGAATATGGCGGTAGGGCCGTCAGCTCCTCCGATGATTCCGATTGCACCGGCCTCGTTCGGGGCGAACCCGAGGGCCAGGGCCAGAAGATATGCTCCGAAGATTCCGCATTGTGCCGCAGCTCCGATGAGGATGAGGCGTGGCTGTGAAATCAGTGCCGAGAAATCAGTCATTGCACCGATGCCGAGGAAAATCAGCGGAGGATACCATCCCTGCTTGACTCCCTGATACAGTATGTTCAGGACCGAGCCGTCCTCATAAACACCTATGTTCAGTCCCGGGAACATCGGAATATTGCCGATGATCATGCCGAATCCGATAGGTACCAAAAGGAGAGGCTCCCATTCTTTCTTGATGGCGAGTGTTATGAACACAATCCCTATGACAATCATCACGAGATGCTGCCACGTCATGTTGCAGAATCCTGTGAATTCCCAGAATTGCTGGAGACTGCTGATAATCTGGTTCATTGTCTGTCTATGCGATGGTTACGATAGGTGTGCCGTCGGATACGGAATCTCCTTTGGCAACATGGATCTTCGTTACTGTTCCTGCGCTCTCGGCCTGGATTTCATTCTCCATTTTCATTGCCTCGAGAACAGCTACTTTCTGTCCGGCGGAAACGGTATCCCCTTCCTTGACGGAAATTTCGAGAATCACGCCCGGCATTGGAGCGGTGACAGCCTTGCCTGCGCCGGCAGGTGATGCAGGTTTCGGAGCCGCTGCCCGGGCTGCTGCCGGCTGGACTGAAGGCGCAGCCTGTACCGGTGCAGCCTGTACCGGTGCTGCAGGGAGGACATTGTCCATTTCTACCTGATATGCAATGCCGTTGACCGTGACGTCAGCGATATTTCCCTCTGTGGAGTTGATTGCAACATTGTATTCGTTGCCGTTGATTTTGAATTTATACTCTTTCATGATTATTGTCCTTTATGGTTTAATGTCTTGGTGATTTACGGAAGCCCTGTTCCTTGTGGTTCCATGCACTCTGGTTGTGCCTTATGGTGATGATGAAACTCTCATTGTCGTGGACGGAGTCGTTCAGGTATTGATGCATCGCAAGAGCGATTGCCGCATATACCTCGCCTCCGAGTTCACGCTCGAGAGCCAGCGCGATGGCCGCAGCCACCTCCGGTGTCATTTTCCCGCTGCCTTTTTTCGGAGACGCCTTCTTCTCTTTCCTGACTCCTCCGACGGAGAATCCGAGAAGAGCAAAGAGCCACCACAATACAAGCAGGGCAATGAATACCACTGAAATGGAAACAACTGTAAGTACAATGCCGTGCGGATCATCATGTGCAAGTTTCTCGCTTCCGGAAGTCTTGCCTTTCTGCCCGTTCACCACCATCGGGGATGGTACGAGACCGCCTTCCGCCACGTCCCACTGCTGCTGGCGGATGTCGTGTGCCACCCTTGCGGCAGATTTTCCGCAAGGCAGGTCTGACGGTACTGTCAATGAGTCTATTACGGTTCTTCCGTCATTGCTGACAAGATAGACGGTCATCCCTTTGATTATCTCGAAATCAATGTAGAATGTTCCGTCCGCGCTGTTACCGCTTGCATAAAAGAGGGCTACCTGGCGCGGGCCGACCTTGGTCCGCGAGTCAGTCTTGGATATCTGGCACTTCTTCAGGTCGCTCCTGTCATCTGTCAGGTAGCAGCCTGCGAAGTTCACCGTGCCCTGTGATTTGTTGTAAATCTCTATCCATCCGTTCCTCCGTCCGTAGTCATCCACCAGGCCGCTGTCAGATGCCGGCATTATCTCGGAAATGATGAGATCGCTGACATTCTGGCCTGCCGCGCTGAATGACAGAATTGAGGCGAGGATGAGGGCGTATGTCAATATTGCCTTTCTCATATCGTCCAGATGGTCTAAAGAGGAAGGTTGTCGTGCTTCTTGGCAGGGATGCTCTGCTTCTTGCCAGCAAGTGATTCGAGAGCCCTGATGACTCTGAACCTCGTGTTGCGCGGTTCGATGATATCGTCAATGTAGCCCATCTTGGCAGCCTGGTATGGATTGCAGAAGAGATCATTGTACTCGTTCTTCTTCTCCTCGGCAATCTTCTGCTGCTCGGCAGGGTCTTCCACGGCCTTGATTTCTTTTCCGTAGAGGATCTGCACGGCTCCGTCAGCTCCCATCACTGCGATGTTGGCGGAAGGCCAAGCGTAGTTGATATCTCCACGTATCTGCTTGCAGCTCATTACGATATGTGCTCCGCCATAGGATTTCCTGAGAGTTACTGTCACCTTAGGCACCGTAGCCTCGCCGTATGCGTAGAGGAGCTTGGCTCCGTTGGCAATGATGGCTCCGTATTCCTGCTGGGTTCCGCAGAGGAAGCCCGGAACGTCCACGAGTGTGACGAGAGGGATGTTGAATGCGTCGCAGAAACGTACGAATCTAGCAGCCTTTCTGGATGCGTTGATGTCGAGCACGCCTGCAATTACCTTAGGCTGGTTGGCCACGATGCCGACGCTCCTTCCGTTCATGTGCGCGAATCCTACAATGATGTTGCGGGCATAGCTCTGATGCACTTCGAAGAATTTTCCGTCATCCACGATGCTCTTGATGACATAGTACATGTCGTAGGCCTTGTTCGGACTGTCCGGGATGATCTCGTTGAGAGCATCGTCCACCCTTGAAACCGGGTCTGAGGTAGGGACAACCGGAGCCTCCTCCATATTGTTCTGTGGAATGTAGCTGAGAAGTTCCTTGATGAGCCTGATGCCGTCCTCGTCGTTCTCGGCTGCGAAATGTGCCACTCCGCTCTTGGTGGCGTGCACGCTGGCGCCTCCGAGTTCCTCGGAAGATACATTCTCGCCGGTGACGCTCTTCACCACCGCCGGACCCGTCAGGAACATGTAGGAGGTGTTCTTCACCATTACCGTGAAGTCAGTGAGTGCCGGGGAATATACTGCTCCGCCGGCGCAAGGCCCGAAGATTCCGGAAATCTGCGGAACTACTCCTGACGAAAGTATGTTCCTTTCGAAAATTTCCCCGAATCCTGCCAATGAATTGATTCCTTCCTGGATTCTGGCTCCGCCCGAGTCGTTAAGTCCGATGCAAGGGGCTCCGTTTCTCGTAGCCATGTCCATGACCTTGCAGATTTTCTGAGCCATTGCCTCTCCGAGAGAACCTCCGGAAACAGTGAAATCCTGGGCGAACACATAGACAAGACGTCCGTCAATCGTGCCCTGTCCCGTGACTACTCCGTCACCGTCGAAATGCTGCTTTTCCATTCCGAAATTCGTGCAGCGGTGCTGGACGAACATGTCGAATTCCTCGAAACTACCCTCGTCGAGGAGCAGCGCAATACGCTCACGGGCAGTGAGCTTGCCTTTCTGGTGCTGCGCATCGATTCTTTTCTGGCCGCCTCCCATGGAAGCTTTCGCCCTGCGCTCAACCAGATTCTTGATATTATCCTGCTGGATACTCATGTATTATATATAATTATTAAGTGATACCAAGTCCGTTCCGGGCTTTACCCGCACAACCTGCAAATATACAAATTTTTTTGATTTTCATTAACTTCATGTGCGACAGGGTGTGCACAGCTCCGGCCTTCAGGCCCACGTGGCCCGGCACAGCGGTGAGACCTATGTCTTCGTGAAGGACATTCTGGAAAGATGTTCAGAGCAACAGGGGGAGGCTCATACGAATTGACTCTCGTGGTGGCCGATGTTCCGGAAATGCCGGAAATCCATCTCTCAGTGAACGGGAGCGAGGTGCAGTGCTCCGGAAAATCAATTGACGGGGAATATGCCCGGCTGGCATACGAGGTGAAGCTTGCCAAAGGTGCCAATCCGGTCAGGATATGGAATGCCGTGGCAGGATTGCCGGCTGTGGACAGGCTTGAGGTCGGGAAGAGGTAGGAGATCTCTCCACGCGCTTCGCCTGGCCTGGATGACAGGATTACCGGAAAAATGACTATATTTGCAAAGATATAGGAATCGGCAGGTATGGCAGTGCTCAGGAAAATAGTCGTCCAGGATTTCAGGAACATCAGTTTGGCGGAACTCTCGTTCTCGTCGAACGTGAACTGCATATCCGGCGGCAACGGGGAGGGCAAGACCAATCTCATGGATGCCATCTATTATCTCTCCATGACCAAGAGCTCGTTCTCCTCCTCGGACAGATACTGCTTCCGTCACGGCACGGATTCATTCTCATTGTCCGGAACCTACAGGATGAAGGACATTGACAGCCGATTCTCCATCCGGGTCACATCGGGAGGGGAGAAGAAACTCCGCAAGGACGAAAAACTCTACGGCAGGGTCTCCGACCATGTGGGGGAGATTCCGATAGTCATGGTGTCACCGTCCGACATTGCCCTGGTGAGCGATTCCGGAGAGGACAGGAGACGTTTCCTGAACCTCGTCCTTTCACAGATGGATCCGGAATATCTTTCGGCAATGCAGCAGTACAACAAGCTCCTTGCCCAGAGAAACCAGCTCCTGAAGAACGGAACCGTGGACATTTCCCTCCTCGAGATCATGGACGAGTCGCTATCATACCATGCGGACAAGATATACGCCACCAGGAAGGCCTTCGCAGAGAAGCTCTCCCCGGTGGCTTCCGGCTATTACGGGCTCCTTTCCGGCGGAAGGGAACAGGTCCGTGTAGCCTACCGTTCAGACCTCTCCTCGGGCCCGCTCTCGGAACTCCTTGCCTCGAACAGGCAGAAGGATGCCGTCCTCGGATTCACCACTTCGGGAATCCAGCGCGACGACCTCGTCTTCCTCATGGACGGGCATCCGATCAAGCGCTGCGGCTCCCAGGGCCAGCAGAAGTCATTCCTCGTGTCCCTGAAATTCGCCCAGTACGAACTCATGAAAGAGGACTCCGGAGTGCCTCCGATTCTCCTGCTCGACGATGTCTTCGACAAACTCGACATGGACCGTACCGCGAACCTGCTCTCCATGGTGGCCGGAAATGAATTCGGCCAGATATTCATAACGGACAGCAACAAGGTGCGTCTCTCCGGAATCGTGGACGGCATCACCAGGGACAGGGCGTATTTCGAGGCGTCCGGGGGCAATTTCACTGAAGCGGAGGTCTGATATGGACAGGAGACGCGGATACGGCAATGCATACCTGCAGAAGAAAGATCCGGAAGTGCTTTCGGACCTCATACCTGCGTTCCTCAGGACGATGGGACTCGCTCCGGCCCTCAGGACCCAGCTCATACTCGACGCCTGGGACAAGGCTTCAGGGGCTTCCGCCTATACCCTCTCGAAATATGTGAAGAACGGTGTCCTGTTCTGCTCGATATCATCTTCGGTGCTCAGGAACCAGCTCTTTTTCCGCAAGGATGCCATAGTGGAAGAGATTAACAAGATAGTGTTGAACGATCCTATGATGACCGGCGTGAAACCCGGCACGAAGGTATTGAAATCATTGATACTCAGATGAACAGACAGATCAAAATAGTAGCGGACCAGGCCATTCCCTTCCTTCAGGGAGTATTCGAGCCCTATGCCGAAGTAGTTTACAAGGGAGGAACCGAGATAGGTCCTGCGGACGTGGCCGACGCCGACGCCCTCATCGTCAGGACCAGGACGAAATGCAATGCCGCGCTCCTCGAAGGCTCGAGAGTTCGTTTCATAGCCACCGCCACCATCGGGGCCGACCACATAGACTATCCGTATTGTGATTCGAAAGGCATCATTGTCAGGAACGCACCGGGATGCAATGCCGGAGGCGTCATGGAATACGTTTTCTCCGCCCTGTACGGTCTCGCGGCAAGGCGTGCGATCAACCTTTCCGGTGATACTATCGGCATCATCGGGGTGGGCCATGTCGGCAGCATGATTGAGAGGATGGCGAGGGCACTCGGTTTCAAGGTGCTCAAATGCGACCCTCCGAGGGCCGAGGCCGAAGGACCGTTCGAATTCTGCGACCTCGACACCCTGCTGGCGAACTCCGAAATAGTCACGATGCACGTGCCCTTGAACGATACCACTCGCAGGATGGCAGGCCGGGAATTCTTCGCCAAGATGCGGGACGGGGCCTTCTTCATCAATGCATCGAGAGGAGAAGTCGTCTGCGAAGACGCCCTGCTTGAAGCGATTCCGCGTCTCGGTCCCGTGGTGATAGATACCTGGGACCACGAGCCTGACATCAATATCGAACTCATGGACAAGGTTGCCATTGCCACACCTCACATTGCCGGATATTCGTACCAGGGAAAGCAGAACGGAACAGCCGCTGTGGTGAGGGCCGTGGCGCATTATTTCGGCATTACCCAGCTCTACGAGTTCTTCCCGAAGACCGAGCTCGCCGAGAACGAGGCCGTGAAGCTTGACCTGCGTGGGAAGAATCAGGGTGAGATAGCTGCGGTATTTCAATATAATTATCCTATCTTTACGGACGATTTCATGCTTCGCCTGCATCCGGAGGATTTCGACATGCTCCGGAGCGAGTACAAGTACAGGCGTGAAGTCTATATTGACTGAGAACTGATAACCCAATATAATTAATAATCATGTTTGACCAGAAAGATATCATGCAGATTGAGGAGCGCGGCTCTTCCGTCGGCACAGTGGAAGCTCAGGTAGAGCGCTTCAGGAAAGGATTCCCTTGGATGGACATCGTCGGACCGGCCACTCCGGAAAGGGGCATCAAGGTGCTTTCGGAGGAAGACGGTGACCGTGCGGTGAAGTATTATGAAAATGCCGAAGTACACGGCAAATGCAAGTTCGTGCCTGCATCCGGTGCTGCATCCAGGATGTTCAAGGACATTTTCGCAGGACTTTCCGCCCTCGAGGAGGGCAATGACCCGGGAGCTGATTCCCCGGTAGGCAAGCTTGCCGCTGCCATTGAGAAATTCGCATTCTACACTCAGGAAATGTTCGGCACGCCTGCGGATTCCGCGGAATACAGGAAGAAAACTGCTGACGCCGTGCTCAATGCAGGCGGACTCGGATACGGTTCCAAGCCTAAGGGAGTGATTCGTTTCCACAGATATCCGGACGGGGAATGCAGGACTGCATTTGCGGAGCATCTCGTTGAGGCCCAGGATTATATGCGCAATGCTGACGGTACTGCAAATGTCATTTTCACCATTTCTCCGGAGTTCAGGCCTCTCTTCGAGGCTGCACTTGAGGAGGTGAAGGACACCTATGAGAGCAAGTACGGGCTGAAATTCAATATCACATTCACATACCAGGAGAAATCCACCGACACCGTTGCAGTTGACCTGAAGAACGTGCCTTTCCGCGACGAGAACGGAAAATTGCTGTTCAGGCCTGCGGGACACGGCGCCCTGATTTACAATCTGGACAATATTACTGACGAACTCGTGTCTGTCAAGAATATCGACAATGTCTCCAACGAGAGATTCCTCGGCATCACGGCAAAGGGCAAGAAAGTCCTGATGGGAGTCGCCCTGGAGCTCAGGGACAGGATTTTCGGATACCTCAGGCGTTTCGATGAGATACAGGATGCAGGTTCCGCAGAGTGTGTCGCATTGTGTGACGAAGTGGAGGTATTCCTCGACAGGGAACTCTGCATCAAGTTGCCGGCTGCCTGCGACCCTGCTGCAAGAGTGGCATTGCTCCGCTCGAAGCTCGACCGTCCTGTAAGGGTGTGCGGAATGGTACGCAACCAGGGCGAGCCGGGAGGCGGTCCGTTCATCATTGCCGGAAAAGACGGCTCCACCAATCTCCAGATACTCGAGAGCGTACAGATAAACATGGGCGACGAGGCTTCCAGGCAGATGCTTGCCGGTGCCACCCATTTCAATCCGGTGGACCTCGTATGCTGCCTCAGGAATTACAAGGGAGAGAAGTTCGACCTGCTTAAATACGTGGACCCGGATGCCGGATTCATAAGTTCCAAGAGCTATCAGGGACGTGAGCTGAAGGCTCTCGAGCTGCCGGGACTCTGGAACGGCTCGATGAGTGACTGGAACACCTGCTTCGTTGAGGTTCCTCTGGAGACGTTCAACCCGGTGAAGGTGGTTCTCGACCTTCTCCGTCCTGCACATCAGTCATAATATGGGACGTGGTATAAGACATATTTTCAAGATGGCGGCAGCCCTGGTCACAGGGCTGGCGTCTTCTGCCTGTACAATGGAGACTTCGGAGGACTGGAACATCAGTGTCCCATATACTCTTGAAGTTTCCGGTTTCGTGGTGGATACTTACAACAAGGAGAAGCCGGATCCGGTGGCCGGAGTCTCGGTCAATCTCCTGTCATTTTCCTATGATGATCCTGATTCGCCTCATGGAAAAGCCTCAGCGATGACATCCAGGGACGGGGCGTTCAAATTGTCCTGGACCGAGTCGGAGGGTGCAGTCCATATCCTTTCAGTGGAAGGCGGTGTGATCGAGGGCAATGCATACAAGCCTTATGAAATGACTATCAATCTGTTCTCTGGTAGCATCGTCTATGACTCCTCCAGGAATATCTACAAGCTGGAGGACCTCGTCGTAGTCCTTGAACGTGACCTGTGATTAATCTCCCATTTCAGGATGCCCCCCGGTGCTTCTCCATTCGCCCGGAGTGTATCCTGTCTGTTTCCTGAAAAGCCGGTAGAAACTGCATTTGTCCTGAAATCCGAGAATATCGGATATCTCCTCTATTGTCATTGTCTCCGGGGACAGGATGAGTTCTTTCCCTTTTTCTATCCGCAGCCAGTTCTTCCATTCCCTGAAGCCGATATCCGTGTATTCGGCGAAATATCTTTCCAGGTTTCTCTTGTTAATTCCGGTTTCATTTGCGAGAATCCCGAGGGAGAAGTCCCTCATTACGTTCCTGTCATCTATTCCCCATTTTTCCAGAATCCTCTCAATCCTCTTGTATTCCGCGAGTTCTTTGCCTTCAGGGACCATGTAGCCGGTTCTCTCCGGCGGCTTTCCGGCAAATCTCATGCGGACCTTGCCGTTAATGCCGAATACCATCAGTTTCATCTTGTCCGGAATCTCTTTCACGCAACTGTTCATAATCAATCAGGTGACAATACAAAACAGGGGACGGCCAATTTCTTGACCATCCCCCTTATTATTTCAGTAATATGTCAGCGCCGGCTTACCAGCCGAGCACGTATGCGAAAATCAGCGGTGCCACGATGGTGGCGTCTGACTCCACGATGAACTTAGGAGTCTCAGGAGCAAGCTTGCCCCATGTGATCTTCTCGTTCGGAACTGCTCCGGAGTAAGAACCGTAAGATGTGGTGCTGTCCGAAATCTGGCAGAAATATGACCAGAGCGGAGTGCCGTGCCATCCGAGGTCCTGCTCCATCATCGGAACCACGCAGATAGGGAAGTCACCTGCGGTACCTCCGCCGATCTGGAAGAAGCCCACACCTGCGCCGGTAGCGTTCTTCTTGTACCAGTCAACGAGGAAGAGCATTGTCTCGATACCGTTCTTCACGAGGTCAGGAGTGAATTCTCCCTTGATGCAGTGGGCGGCGAAAATGTTGCCGGTCGTGCAGTCCTCCCATGCAGGGCATATGATAGGGATGTTCTTCTCGCAGGCTGCGAGCACCCAGCTGTCCTTAGGGTCGATCTCGTAATATTTCTCGAGCACGCCACTTCTGAGAATCTGGTAGATATATTCGTAAGGAAGATATCTCTTCCCTTCTGCCTTTGCCTTGTTCCAGACATCCACGAGAGCTCCTTCGAGACGGCGGAAAGCCTCCTCCTCAGGGATGCAGGTGTCGGTGACACGGTTGTAGTGGTTGTTCAGAAGCTCCTGCTCCTGCTCAGCGGTGAGATTCCTGTAGCCCGGCACCCTGTAGTAGTGGGAGTGGGCAACGAGGTTCATGATGTCCTCCTCGAGATTGTTGGCTGAGCAGCATACAATCGAGAATTTGTCCTGACGGATCATCTCCGCGAGGGAGAGGCCGAGTTCAGCCGTGCTCATCGCCCCGGCCATGGCCAGCATCATCTTGCCGCCTTTGTCGAGCAGCTCCTCATAAGCCTTTGCGGCATCCACGAGACTTGCCGAGTTGAAATGACGGTAGTTGTGAGTGATAAAATTTGAAATTGGTCCTTTTTCCATTTTCAATTCAGTTTAAAAAAAGCGACGCAAAGTTAACAAAGTCTTTTGAATAAAACAATATTGCCAGCCTTCGTCTTCCGGCAAATCATCGCGCGAGCAAAAGTTGCCCCTGGAACGTAGAACCGGTTTTCTTCCGCGCGATGGCATCAATTTGACCTCATCGCGCGAGCAAATCTTGGCTATATTGCACAGAATAGCGATTCTTCCGCGCGATGAATTGCCGGGAAACACCTGTTCAGCAACGATCGGGGCGAGCTGATTGCGCTGGCTCTCGCAATCCATGCCTGTTGTGGAATTATGGGATATAGAAAGGGTATTTTAGGTAATAAATATTTGACAATTATCATGACAACCGTAAGGGATAATCACTATATTTAAAATGTATAATAATAACTAATCTTATATGAATATGAATAGATTTATAGCGTTTGAGTTCATCGTATTATTCTTTATTTTTTTTGGATGCTCTAAAGAAGGATGCGAAGTGAGTTGTATTTCTAAAGATGAAGAGGCATTATTTGGTATATAACCAAATGTCAAACAGTTGTCAGCAGAAGATGCGAAAAAGGTAGCTTATATATATTTGTCACGAAGGGCAGAAACTAAGACAGCCCCTGCTAATTTAAGAAATGTTGTTCCTATTTTAGGTAAAGCACGCATCCCTATTATGTATGCAGTAAACATGTCAGATGGATATGTGCTTGTGTCTGCTACAAAGGATTTCTATCCGATAGTTGCTGAAGTAGATAAAGGTTCGTATCCGAATTTTGAAACTGGTACTGGTTTTGACTTAATCAGAAAAGAACTGATAGAGGCAATAGAAGCGTCATCTGGACCGGATATACCAGATTATGTTGTAAATTCATGGCGTAGATTTGAGTATACATAGAATTATTATCCTATGACGAAATCTATGAGTGATGACTATTATGATGCGTATGTGGAACTTTCGGAATATGCTTCTGCTAACGGCTACACAATGTACCCTATTGCGGAGGCACGTGAACGAGAACTTCCTGATGATATTATAGAATATTTTGAAGGTCAGGAAGATCCCGAGAGTCTATTCGTTGGGGATTATTCATTTGAAAACACGGCATATATTCTTGAACGTTATGTGGAAGACCCTATTGTATATGGTCCGTTCTTGACAACAAAATGGAATCAAGGATATCCGTACAATTCAATGGATCCAACCGGCAGATTGCTTGGGTGTCTGACGGTAGCTGTAGGGCAATATATGAGATATAATGAGAAGCCGTCTCAGTATGTTGTTGCAGATACTACTATCTGCCAGTGGAGTGTAATGCCAGATACATATTCAAATCCTTCTTTGTCGATATTTCTTTATGACTTGCGTAAAAGACTGAGCATAAATGATGATGGAGTTGGGTTCTTCAATGAAGCGGAAAAATTGCTGGATACTTTAGAATATAATGCCCGCATTGAGAACTATGATGCAAATGTTTTAGCCTCGTTGGTTAGCAGTAGAATTTCAAACAATCAACAGTATCATAAGATAGCAATAATGTGCGGTGATGCTGCACCTGGTACAGTGGGACATGCTTGGGTTTGTGATGGATATAAATATCCACATAGTTATACCGAATACATTTTGTATGCTTTAAATAATGATATTTATCCAGAATTTGAGTTCATAGAGTATGCCGAAGATCACGGGGCTGAAGTGTTTCTTCCATCGGTGAAATTTTTTCATATGAATTGGGGATGGGGTGGTAGTTATGACGGGTGGTTTTATAATGGAGATTGGACTCCTGGCACAAATGATTTTACAAATGATAAATATATGATTCATAGATGATCAAAACGTCTTTGCAAGTTGCGCTATGCATTCTCTTGGCGATATCTGTTGCTTCCTGCTGGCAGAA
>SFNZ01000039.1 GCA_004552615.1 Bacteroidales bacterium
GCCCCTGGATATAGCCCGGCCCTCGGCATGTTCTATAACCAGAAGGTGGAGAAATACGGCAACTGCCCTTATATAGATGCATTCGTGAACGTGCAGTGGAAACGTGCCTGCATATTCGTCAAGTTCGTCAATGCCGGAATGGGATGGCCGATGGACAAGGCTGACTATTTCAGCGCACACGGCTATATCAGGCCTCAGAGAGCTCTCAAGCTGGGTGTCTTCTGGCCGTTCTACATGCAGCCGGCACGCAACAAGAGCGTGAGCGGTTCTGCCGGAAAAATAGGTGGAGGATCCTCAGGCGGAAGCATGGGAGGCGGAATGAGCAACCTCGGAGGTTTCAGCGGAGGAGGACGTTCGAGCAGTTCCAACGGATTCTGATACGCAACATATATGAAAAGGCACAGGAAACGCAGGATCGTGATGAAATATGTACTGCCATCAGTGGCGGTCATATTGATAGTGCCCATGCTCCAGCGGACAGTCCTGAATCCTTCTCCGTTCGACAGGGGGACGGTGAGATGCGCGATTGCCATCGACGGAAGCTCCCCGGTAATGCATTATCCGGTAGGCTACAATTACGAGCTTCTCCGCAAATTCATCGGCCAGATAGGGAAGAAACCCGAGATTTTCCTCGGAGGAAGGGAGTACCTCGACTCCCTGAAAGACGGGACAGTGGACATCGTAGTGATGCATTACGCCGATTCGGCATTGGTTTCGGAAGAATTCCTGTCTTCGATACCAGCCGCAGACAGTTCATCCTGGGTGACAAGTGCAGGGAGGACTGAGGAAATCCGGACTATAAACACCTGGCTTTCACACTATTTCACGACCGGGGAACACACCTCTGACCTGAAGCGGTTCTCTCCTTCATACGAGCCATACCGCAGGGCATCTACCGGATGGAGATTCTACAGCCTGAGCCCGTATGACGAACTCATAGGGAAATATGCGGCATCTATCGGCTGGGACAGGCTGATGCTCACGGCACTTGTATGGCAGGAATCCAAGTTCAGGATTGAAGTCCGTTCCCCGAGAGGTGCCGTAGGTCTGATGCAGCTGATGCCGAGGACTGCAAGCCATTTCGAGGCTGAGGACCTGCTGGACCCGGAAGAAAACCTCAGCACGGCAGTCAAGCTCATTGCAAGGCTCCAGAAGTTATTCAGGGACAATGCCGACAGCCAGGAGGAGCTGATAAAGTTCACCCTGGCAGCCTACAACGCAGGGGAAGGCCGGATAAGGGACTGCATCTCATACGCCGCATCCATCGGGGCGCCCCACAGGACATGGGACGACATCGTGGCCGTTATCCCTGACATGAGGGAGGACAGCATTCTGGAGTCGGAGACCGTGAAACTCGGCAAATTCAAAGGATATGAAACAATCAACTATGTTTCAAGCGTCATGAGCCTGTACAATGCCTTCTACACTATTGTGCACGGACAGTCTTTGCCGGGTCGACGTGTGACACAAACAGACACGGCAGCAGCAGAAGCACCATTATCAGCAGATACGACACTGCATCAGCCGCAAGTACCTGAAGAAGATTGACATGCACAGGCACCCAGGACACGAAATAATTTTCGGGATTGAGGTGCAGGAAATGGGTTGTACCCTGAAGGATGCAGAACAGGAACGCAGCAGCATTGCCGGCTGCCATGCCCTTGATCACGACGGATGACGAGGTCCTGAGGAACACCGATGATATGTCCCTGTCGGACATCCCGACGGACTTGAGGATTCCTATCATCCGGATGTTGCGGAACAGCATTATCAGAAGCGCGGAAATCATATTGAACCCGGCGACTATCACCATCAGCACCAGGACGAAAAGCACATTGAAGTCAATGAGGTCCAGCCATGTGAAAATCTGGGGGAAACGCCTTGCTGCAGAAGTGGCGATGACGGTATCTTCGTCCTCAGGGGTATTGAACAGTATGCGCGCCCCGATTTCCTCACATACCTCTGCCAATGCGGCAGTCCCCTGCCATCTGTCTTTCAGTACAATCTCCAGTGCGGAAACCTCATCTTCATTCCATCCGTTCACCCTCTGCATGTCCCCGATGCCGGCATAGACCACGAGATTGTCATCGGAGCCGAGCACGTCGTCGTAGAATTCCCTGATACGGAACTTCCTGGCCTTGACCCTGGAACTGATGAAATAAGTCAGGAGCGGATCCCCTTCCGACAGGCCCAGCATCTGGCCGAGGCGCTTAGGGACAGATACATAGAGGCTGTCTCCCCCGCCCGGCACACCCTTGAATATGACGCCATGGATATTGTCCCCGGATTTCACTATCCCGGCCCTGTAGACCGCAGGGGTTACTGAGCGGATACAGTCCATGGAATCTATCGAAGAGAGAAATCCAGGATTACGCGGAATCGGATTGTCCTCGCCTATATAATCCATATAAGGGGATGTCAGCTGCACGTCACCGGAGATGCCGGCTATCCCCGCCCTCAGTTCATGACGGAATCCTGAGGAAACCGCTACCGCGATAATAATAATGAAGGAAGCGATAGCGATGGTGTACACCGCTATCCTTCCCTGAAATTTCAGTTTGCGTGATATGAATGCCGGGGCACCCACTACCAGATGTGTACTCTTTCGCTTTCCGGCCTGTACATCTTGTCACCTTCACCGATTCCGAAGGCATCGAAGAAGGACTGGAAATTGCGGAGTGATACATTGACCCTGTTAACGGCGAGAGAATGCACGTCGAGCTTGGTCAGCCTGGCCTTCTCCTCGTCGCGGATGTTCTGTGCCCAGATGGCCGCGTATGAGAGATAGAATCTCTGCTCCGGAGTGAATCCGTCAATGAGGCCCGGACGTTTGCCGGCTATGGCGTCCTGCATCGCAGAATAGGCAATGCTGAGTCCGCCGTGGTCACCTATATTCTCTCCGAGAGTAAGCCTGCCGTTACATTTGAGACCAGGCATAATCTCCACCTCATCGAACTGGGCCACAAGCACTTCCGATTTCTCCTTGAATTTCTCGGAATCCTCCTCGGTCCACCAGTTGGACATATTGCCGTCCTTGTCGAACAGTCTTCCCTGGTCGTCGAAACCGTGGGACATCTCGTGTCCGATGACAACTCCGATGCCACCGTAGTTCACTGCGTCGTCAGCATCCGGATTGAAGAAAGGAGGCTGGAGGATGGCAGCCGGGAAGCAAATCTCGTTGGTGGTAGGATTGTAATATGCATTCACAGTCTGGGGAGACATTCCCCACTCGGCCTTGTCGGTCGGCTGGCCGATCTTGGACATATTGTCTGCCACATACCACCTGCTCGCCTCGCGGAGATTCTCGTAATATGACTTGGACGGGTCCACCTCGAGTGAAGAATAGTCCTTCCAGGTGTCAGGATAGCCTACCTTGACGGTGAAATTGTCAAGCTTATTGCGAGCCCTTACCTTGGTCTCGGCACTCATCCAGTCGAGAGAGTCGATATGCTGTCCGAGAGCCTTCTGGAGATTGGCCACGAGGACTATCATCTTCTGCTTGGAAGATTCAGGGAAATATTTCTCCACGTACATCTTGCCCACGGCCTCGCTGAGGATGCTGTTAGGCACGTTCATGGCACGTTTCCAGCGCGGTTTCTGCTCTGTCACACCGGACATCTGCCGGCTGAAGAAATCGAAATAGGCATTGTAGAAATCATCGCTGAGGGACCCGCATGCGCCCTGGACGAGCTGTCCTGCAACATAGTCCTTGAGTTCGTCGAGACCAGCCTGTGCGAAATACCGGCTGAAGCCCTCGAAGAATGACGGCTCGTCTACATTGAGTTTCTCCTGGTCGGCAATGCCGCGGGCACTGAAATATGTGCTGAAGGAGAAGCCCGGATACCTGGACTCGAACTCTGCGGTGGACATAGGATTGCAGAGTTTCTCCATGTCCCTCTCCTGTACGCTGGTCCATGAATGGATAGCAAGGGTATCCTCCACGAGAAGTGCATTGGCGGCAGCCTTCTCAGGATCAGGGACTCCGGCGAGGGCAAGGGCCTTTGAAAGGAAATTGCGGTAGCCTTCCTTGATCTGTGCATTCTCTGCCTCAGTGTAATAGTCCCTGTCCCCTATTCCGAGACCGCCCTGGCCGAGATAGAGAATCTGGGTGTCGCTGTCGAGGAGGTCAGCCATGACGAAAGTCCCGAAGAAAGGATTCTCGCCATAGTTGTGGAGTTCCGCGATGAGTTTCACGAGGGATTCCTTGTCAGATACGGCATAGACGCGGTCCACGTACTGTTTCAGGGGAGCAGCCCCCTCTGAATTGAGCCGGAGGGAGTCGAGACCCATCTTGTAGATGTCGGAAATCTTCTGCTCCACTGTACCTTTCTTCGCGTTCATGGATGACATTTCCGAGAAAAGGTTGTTGAGACGTTTCTCGTTGTTCTCACGAAGTTTGTCGAAAGAGCCGTAACGGGCATACTCCGGTTTGAGCGGATTGGCGTCCTGCCATCCTCCGGTAGCATACCTGTAGAAATCCTGTCCCGGAGCCACGGTGGTATCGAGCCAGGAAAGATTCAGGGCAGGAACCTTTTCCTGCTTGGAAGAAGAGCAGGCAGAAGCCATCATTGCCGCTGTCATGATGATTGAGATTTTAGTGAGATGTTTCATTTTATCAAATATTTTCAATTTTCCGGACGGAATTGCGAAGTTAATATTTTTTGACGATATTTGACGCCCTCTTTCACGAGAAAGATGGTAATGATACAATGGAAAACAATATAAAATCAATTCTTTCACGCTACCTGACAGGCACTTCAGGACTTTTCCTCGTGTCGGTAGGTGTCGCGCTGTCCATCAAGTCCGACCTCGGAACGTCACCGATATCCTGCCCGCCTTACGTGGCCTCTCTCATAGGAGGCTTCGACGTGGCCGGCATACATGTAGGGACCGTGGGGCAATACACCATAATGATGCACTTCATCTTCATCCTGCTGCAGATAGCCCTTCTGCGAAAGCGGTTCAAGATGGAGAGCCTGATGCAGATTCCTGCGGCTCTCGTGTTCGGATTCCTCACTGACCTGTCCATCTGGGCGCTGGACTGGATTTCTCCGGAAAGCTACGCCATGAGGTTGGTACTGATGGCATCTGCAATAGTCGTGACTGCATTCGGGGTAAGCCTGGAAGTGATGGGCAAGGCATGGATGCTAGCAGGTGAAATGACCACGGCAGCCGTCGCGGACTTTCTCGGTGCGAAATTCCGCAACACCAAGATCGGCTTTGACATCACACTGGTCATCATTGCAGCAGCGATTTCATGGTTCAGCTTCGGGAATCCTCTCGGGGACGGCACCGAAAATGTAATCCGGGAAGGTACGGTCATCTCCGCCCTGTTCACCGGACTGTGCATGAGGTTCACTGACAAAGCCGTCGGCAAGATGCTCGGCGGCCGTATTCACTGAGAATTTATTTCTTGCCGTTCAGGAAATCGAGTCTGGCCTGGGCCGCCAGCTTGTCTGCCTCTTCAGTACTGTATTTCAGCATCAGGGGGAGATATTTCTTCTCAAGTTTCTCGTCCTTCGAATTGCGCGCAAGGATGATGACGTTCTTGATGGCCGTCATGTCGTCCTGCTTGATTTTCAATACTTTGGAATAGTACTTGAGAGCCGTCTTGTTGTCCTTGGCGGCTACGAGATAGTATGATCCGAGATTGTCGAGGAAGAGCACGTTGGAAGGTTCATAGACCAGCATTTTCTCGGACAGGGACTTGAACGCCTCGAATGACGCAGGCGTGGCATATTTGAAGAAGAGATAGCAATATTCCTGCACCGCAGCGGTGAAGAATTCATTGTCCACTTTCTCCTCTCCCGGATATGTCCACTTCGGATGCTTTGTGCCGTTGTAGTCAATCAGGGACTTGAGTTCGGACAGGGCCATGTCCGGACTTTCCTTCTCGTAACCTACCAGTGCGGCAACCCTGAGAAAACGCATGTCAAGCCTGTCCGGAGCTATCTGCACCGCCTTGTCGAGGGCCTTCTTGGCCTTTCCGAACAACTCGTCATCGTACATTGTCTCCTGGAAATAGTGCACATCCTTCCCGGTGCTGTCCTTCAATGCAAGGAAAGGCTTGGAACCCAGATATCTGTCCTGGTCCTTGACCACTATCTCATTGGTCTGCGCCTTGGAGAAGCAATAGGAGAACCGGCCGAGAAGCATGTCCACATCGTCCGGATATGCCGCCTCCCATTTGTCGAGGAGGGTTTCGATGCCGACGCCGTCAGGGCCTACCCTGTTGACCATCATGTCATAACGGGCCTTGAATTCCTTGGCTTCCTGTTCCTGCGGCGATACCTGGGCAGTGAAGGCAGCAACTGCCGCCGAGATTAGTAACGTGATAATAAAATTCATATAATCAGACTTTTCAAATTGTCAAATATCCATCCGGATTCTCCTGTGCTGAGGATGCAGGCTGTTGCAGCGGTTTCCGAGATTTTTCACGAATCCGAGCGGAAGTCCCTCGTAAGTTACTGCAACATAGCCTTTTTCAGCATTATCCAGCACCAACGGATCCCTGTGAAGGAATGCCAATGCTTTCCTCAAATCCAGTCCTGCCTCTGGGAAAGAGGCTTTTTTCAGTGCAATGCTGAGGGCGAGATCGGCGTCAGGCACGAAATCCCGTCCTTTGAGCTGGCCTGCAGCCACACCCCTCATCAGAGGGTGAAGGCATTCCAATGCCGGAAGATACTGGACTGAAGCCTCCGGAACAGCCACTATCCTGCCTTCTTTCTCAAGGAATTCCATCCTGCAGCAGAACATGTCCGAAAGCCTTGCCGATATCTCCCTGCCAGCCCGTTTCCAGCTGCGTGGATCATTCTTGCCGAAGGATTTCCTCATCCCTCCTGTCACATTTCCAGAGTCCGATGTCTTCCGGAGCAGGGCGCAATACTGGCCCTCTCCCCTTGCCATTCCGGGTACCAGCGCAACCCCGTGTCCGGTCCTGAGCAGTCCATCGTACGGTGCATCAGCTTCCAGTATATCAGCCCCGAGATTAGCGGCAATCCAGGCCACATTTTCATCGTTCTCGTACCTGTTGAAGGTGCAGGTTGAATAAACCAGCAAACCGTCTTCAGCCAATGAAGGCCATACGTCCGCGATAATCCTCCTCTGCCTGGCCTGGCACATCATGACATTGTCCGCAGACCATTGTGCAACGGCTTCCTGATCCTTACGGAACATTCCCTCACCCGAGCATGGCACATCCGCAAGGATAATGTCGAAGAATCCCCCAAGAGAAGCGAAAGCAGAAGGGTCTGCCGAAGTGACAATGACGGATGGGTCTCCCCAGATGCCTGCATTGTCGGAAAGAACGGCGGCTCGCTGCTTCATTATCTCATTGGCTACCAATATGAAACGGTCTCCGCAAACAGTCCTTAGCGAAGCCGCGAGGTCAGTCGTCTTGCCACCGGGGGCGGCACACAGGTCCAGGACTCTTATAACGTCTGTCCCAGCACGCCGGTCCATTATTTCATGAAGGGCCTGCCGGAAGACATGGCCCGGGAACATGGCTGAGGAATCCTGCACGTAATACGCCCCGGCATGCAGCAAAGGATCCAGAGTGAACTGGGGCCTCTCCCCGAGAAACATCCCGTCCGGACACCATGGCACAGACCCGTCAACGTTCCCGAAATGCCCGGCAAGCTCCCCTGCCTGCATCTTGAAAGGGTTGGCCCTGACGGAAACAGAAGCCGGAAGTGACAATGCCTCCACCGCGGCCCCGGCACATGAAGCCCCGACCGCGTCTTCGAGAAACTGTATGAAAACCGGATTGAGCTCCATTTACCTGCCAGTGAAACCGGATTTGTCAAAGCCCTCGGGGAACATCGAAGGGTCGATTCCCTCCGGCATCCTGCCCTCGGCGAGATCCGCTACCGAGTCCACTATCTTGTCCACGGCATCCTGCAGTTTGGAGCCGAGCAGCATTTTCATCATGAAATTGAGGTCGGCATCCACGTCGATATGGAAGTCGGTGCTGTCCGGATTTCCCCCGTCTGCATCGAAGCAGATATTTACATTGAAATTGAAAGGCGCGCCGTCATCCTTGTAGCTTATCCTCGAATAAGGTACCCTGTCGGCAACCCTGATGCCTACGTTGAAGCCCTGTACGACAGCCCGGAGGGAATCATAGTCCGCCGTGATGCCGGCCTTCTTGTCTTCAGGCAGCATGTTCACGAAATTGCGCATATCGGCAAAAGGCAGGTACAACATATAAGGCGCCCTGCGCACAGACCTGTGTTTGCTCTTGATTTCCATATATTTCCAGTATTATTTTCCCCAGGTGTCAGGTGACTCCCTCCACTTGTGGAGCAGTTCTTCGTCTTCTGCCGTGATGTACCCTGTCTCGGAGGCCACGCTGACGAGAGCTCCGTAGTTCGAGAGAGTGTCAAGTCTTACACCCTCCTCGGCAAAGCGCTGCGATGCGAGATCGAATCCGTAAGTGAATATGGCCACCATGCCGAGCACGTCTGCCCCGGCTTCACGGAGAGCCTTGACTGCGGCGAGGCTGCTCATTCCGGTGGATATGAGGTCCTCTATGACGACCACTTTCTTACCTTTCGGAAATTCTCCCTCAATCTGGGAGCCGGTTCCATGGTCCTTCGGCTTCGGGCGCACATATACGAACGGGCGCTGCATCCTGTCCGCTGCAAGTACGCCGTGGGCAATGGCACCCGTAGCGACTCCTGCCACAATCTCCGCCTCAGGATAGAGTTCCATGGCCTTTTCCGCGAGCCAGTCTGCCACTGATGAGCGCAGTTCCGGATGCGAGAGGATACGCCTGTTGTCACAATATATCGGGGAATGCCACCCGGATGCCCAGGTGAACGGATCCTGCGGCCTGAGCAGGACGGCTTTGATATCCATCAGGGATTTCGCCAGAGTCTTGTCTACTGTCATGTCTCCAAATATTAAAATTGTCAGAATACTGTTTTCAGCATCACAAATTTAGTGTTTTTTTATGAGATATTGAGAAATATCCTTACTTTAGTACCAATATTCAAAACATCAATGCACAGGATATATTTCGACAGGAGGATGTTAGTCATCTGCGGCAAGGAGGATGCGGCCCTTTCCGACCCTAATGCCGTGGTGCTTCATCTCAGCAGCAGGTCCGACATCGGTGCGGTCCTGGAAATGTTCGAATTGTCAGATACAATCGAAAGAATACATATTCCTTCCGGGGACGTGGAAAGCACTTACGCCTTCGTCTGCAGCCAGTTCAAGGAGGTCAACGCGGCCGGTGGACTGGTCTCCAACAGGAGAGGCGACTTCCTGATGATCAGGAGGAACGGGCTATGGGACCTGCCCAAGGGGCATCAGGAAAACGGTGAGGACATCAGAACGACAGCAGTCAGGGAGGTCAGGGAGGAAACGGGTGTGGACGATCTTTCCATCGGGAGCCTCATCTGCGTGACGGACCACTGTTACAGGAGAGACGGTATTTGGCATCTGAAGCATACCTGGTGGTTCAACATGACTTATATGGCTCCAGTGGACCTGCTTCCGCAGACCGAAGAGGACATCACCAAGGCCGCATGGGTGGCGAAATCGAGCCTGCCACCTTTCCTTAAGAACACATATCCATCCATCAAGGAAGTATTCTCGGAAGCAAAGGCGTGATTTCCGGCAGGAGGATGAAACAAATCGTGATTTTTTCCGTATATATATGTGTTTGACTTTCACTAAAAGGGTATATAAAAATGAAATTATCACAGTTTCAGTTCCAGATTTCGCTGAAGAACGACATCGCTCACGAGCCTACAGGCAAATGGAGGGACGAAAGCAGGATGATGGTCCTGCACAAGGACTCCGGCGAGATCGAGCATAAGATTTTCAAGGACATAGTTGACTATTTCGGCAAAGGAGACACCTTCGTGCTCAATGACACCAAGGTATTTCCGGCAAGGCTCCTCGGCAAGAAGGAGAAGACCGGAGCTGACATCGAAGTATTCCTGCTTCGCGAGCTGAACCGGGAACAGCGCCTGTGGGACGTGATAGTGGAGCCGGCAAGGAAGATACGTATCGGCAACAAGCTCTATTTCGGTGACGACAGCCTCGTGGCCGAAGTAATCGACAACACTACTTCCCGCGGACGTACTCTGAGGTTCCTCTACGACGGGGCCTATGACGATTTCAAGCGGACCCTGTTCAGTCTCGGCGAGGTTCCTATCCCGAAATGGGTCAGGGAAAGGACTGTCCCGGAGGACAAGGTGAATTTCCAGACCATCTACGCCGCCAACGAAGGTGCAGTCTCCGCTCCGGCCGCAGGACTTCATTTCAGCCGCGAGCTGTTCAACATGATGATACTCAAGGATATCAACAAGGCTTTCATCACCGAGCACATGGGTATCGGGTATTTCCGCAAGGTGGATGTCGAGGACCTGTCCAAGCACAAGATGGATTCCGAGAGGCTCATCGTGCCTGAAGAAGCTGCACGTATCATCAACAATACCAAGAGGAACGGGCACAAGGTCCTCGCGGTCGGAGTGACCGTAATGAGGGGTCTCGAGACCTATGTCACCACCAACGACGAGGTCCAGGCCTATGACGGATGGACGAACAAGTTCATTTTCCCGCCTTACCGTTTCGCCATTCCGGACGCTATTGTGTCCAACTTCCACCTCCCAGGCTCGACGATGCTCATGGCCGTGGCTGCATTCGGAGGTTACGAAAAGGTGAAGAACGCCTACGAGACCGCATTGAAGGAAGGATACAAGTTCGGACCTTACGGAGACGCACTGCTGATAATCTGACGGGGCGTTTGCCTGCCATGCATGGCCCTGCCGCTTCCGGCAGTGCCTGAAGGTGGCTCGAATATGTGCCTGAAGAGTTTTTTTTAAATAATTAAAGAATTATATAAAGGTGACCATCCGGACAGGAAACGGCCACCTTTCGTATTGTTTCGTATCCTGATTGCCTATCTTGCGGGCACAAAAGAGACGGATATGAGATTTGACAAAACAGAAGAGCTGGCACCGTGGTGCGCACTGAACAGGATTTTCGGATTCGCTCCGAAAACGGGGTTCGCCCTGGTCAGGCATTACGGAAGTCCGGGAGCTTTATTCTCCGCGGACAGGAAAGAACTCGGAAAGATTCTCGGGGAAGAATCCGGATATCTGGCCTCAATGGACAGAGATGTCATCGGGCGCGAGTCTGAAGGGCTGGAGAAACTATCAGGAGAAGGAGTGCATGTGCTCTGCATCGAGGATGAAAGATATCCCGAGCTGCTCAAGGAATGCGAAGATCCTCCTGCAGTCCTGTATGTGAAAAGCGTGTCCCCGCCGGAAGAGGTGTTCACGTCCCGCCCTGCAGTCGGAGTCGTGGGAACCCGGGACATCACCTCCTACGGCAAGGAATGGTGTACTAAAATAGTGTCAGGAATGGGATCGGCTGACAGGAAACCGGTCATAATCAGCGGCCTGGCGATGGGGACTGACATCACAGCCCACATTGCCGCACTGGATGCCGGGCTCCCCACCATAGCAGTAATGGCCACCGGCATTGACTCTGTCTATCCGTTCAGGCACGGATGGTATGCAGAACGCATATGCGGTTCGCCGGGAAGCGCCCTGGTCACGGATTATCCGCCCGGCACCGTGCCGCGGGCCATCAATTTCCTGAGAAGGAACAGGATAATAGCTGGGCTGTCGGAATCGGTAATACTGATAGAATCCCGGAAAAAAGGCGGAGGAATGCTGACCTGCAGCCTCGCAGCTTCATACAACAGGGATGTATATGCCCTCCCGGGAAGGATTGACGACCCGTTTTCGGAAGGGTGCAACGAGCTCATTGCCAGGAAAGCTGCCGAAGCGGTCACGGGAATCAACAGCCTGCTGGACTCCATAGGGCTCGGCCCTGCATCATCATCCGGGCGGGGAAGCCTCAAATCGAGGGTTTATAATATATATAAGGACAGGGAAGGTGCGGATCTTGCGGCCGGGCTTTCCTCATTGGCAGACCTCATTTACCACAACAGGGACATTACCCTGGAACGCCTCTGCCAGCTGACCGGGATGGATTTCCGCGAGACGGCTGCGATGGCCGGAATATTGGAAAGTGACGGCATAATTGCTACAGACCTGCTGAGAAGATGTTCGATTAATCCGAATTTTATGTAATTTTGCAGAATCATTGCAAAAATCCGGACTGATGACCGAATTCAGATATATCGACACACATTCTCACCTTTACGACAAGGCGTTTTCGGAAGATGCCGGAGATGCGGTCAGACGGGCCATTGACGCCGGGGTCGGGCTGATCATACAGCCGGACGTGGACAGCAGCGAGCGCGGGGCCATGAAAGAGCTTTACGGCCGATATCCGGAAATCTTCAGGAATATGGCAGGACTATATCCGGGATCCGTGGACGAAGGCTGGGAGAAGGAACTTGAGCTTGTCCGGGAAGCCGCCCGCGAGGAGTGTACCGTAGCCATCGGGGAGATAGGGCTTGACTATCATTATTCAGCCGAGACCGCGGAGCTTCAGAAAAGGGCGTTCAAGGCTCAGCTGGAGCTCGCAGCCGAACTCGGCCTGCCTGTAAACATCCATCTGAGGGAAGCCACGGAGGACTTTTTCAAGGTAATGGAAGAATGCCGGAGCCTGGGGCTACGGGGCAATCTCCATGCCTTCAGCGGAAGTGCCGAGACTTTCAGCCGGATGAGCCGGTACGGTGACTGGTACATCGGAGTGGGTGGAGTAGTGACTTTCAAGAACGCAGGACTGGCTGAGGCCGTGAAGAAAATTCCTCTCGACAGGATAGTCCTCGAGACCGATTCGCCTTACCTCACCCCGGTCCCGTTCAGGGGGAAGCGCAACGAGAGTTCCTACATCCCGGTCATAGCGGCGAAGGTGGCTGAACTGAAAGGCACCGATGTGGATGAAGTGGCAGGGACCACCACCCGCAACGCAATGAAACTGTTCGGCATAAGGTAAAATTTCTTTTCAATCGACATTTCGTTTTCTGCAGCATGAATAAAGTGAACACAACCAGGAAATCCGCAATCCTGCTCATCTACACAGGCGGGACAATCGGCATGAAACAGGACGTGAACGACCTGACACTCAAGCCTTTCGATTTCAGCCAGATACTTGAGGAGGTGCCGGAGATAGGGAAATTCGCATGCAAGATCGACAGTCATGCATTCAATCCCCCGATCGATTCCTCAGACGTGGAACCGTCTCTCTGGCAGGCCCTGGCGAACCTGATCAAGGAAAAATACGAAGAATACGACGGATTCATCGTCCTGCACGGCACGGACACGATGTCCTACTCGGCATCAGCCCTCAGTTTCATGCTCGACGGACTGACGAAACCAGTGGTATTCACAGGAAGCCAGCTCCCGATAGGTGTACCGAGGACCGACGGGAAGGAGAATCTCATCTCCGCAGTGGAGATAGCATCGGCCAAGGACAATGAAGGCCATGCGGAAGTTCCTGAGGTATGCGTATGCTTCGACTCCATTCTAATGAGGGGAAACAGGTCCACGAAAATCAACTCCGAAGAGTTCAGGGCATTCGGTTCACCTAATTTCCCACCTCTAGCCGAGGCAGGGATCAACATCAGGTACAACCGCGAGTTCATCCGCAAGCCGAACGACTGGTACCAAAGCCTCACAATCAACACATCGCTTGACACAAGGGTGTCCATACTGAAGATCCACCCTGGAATCACGCCGCGGGTCGTGAGGAACATCCTCTGCGGGGAAGACACGAGGGCCGTCATATTGGAAACGTACGGTTCCGGCAATGCCCCGATGAAGAAATGGTTCCTCGATATACTGGACGAGGCCGCCGGGATGGACAAGATCATTGTCAATGTCACTCAATGCCTTGCCGGCACGGTCAATATGGACATTTACGCCAACGGAAAAATGCTCGAGAAGGCCGGAGTGATTGACGGATACGACAGTACGACCGAAAGTGCCCTCGCGAAACTGTTCTATCTGATGGGAAAAAGCGGGGACAACGGCTGGGTCAGGGAAATGATGGTGAAGAATCTTAAAGGAGAAATATCCAAATAATTATTGCCAAATGAAAATTATTTGCTAAATTGCAACGGTTTTCGGATACTGTGCGCAGTAGCCGGGCCCCTGATGAGAAATTATTAAACATTAATACATTAATTATTTCAAACACACAAAAACAATTATGAAAAAGTTTTTCATGTTTTTGGCAGTAGCCGGCATTATGGCCGTTTCTGCAAATTATGCTTCCGCTCAGGACGAAACAGCATCCAGCGCAGCTGCCACTGAGGCAGTCGCTCCTGCCAACGACCTCGCGGCTCTCACAGCAGCAGCTCCTGAAGTTCCACTTCACCAGGCTCTCAAGACCAAGTTCATCGAAGGTGGTGCAGGCTTCATGTCCCTGATCATCATCTGCCTTATCATCGGTCTTGCTCTTTCAATCGAGAGAATTCTCTATCTGACATTCTCCAAGACCAACACCAAGAAGCTTCTTGAGGCTATCGAGGCTGCTCTTGCTGAAGGTGGTGTAGAGAAGGCAAAGGAAGTATGCCGCAACACACGCGGTCCTGTGGCAAGCATATTCTATCAGGGCCTCCTCCGCTACGACCAGGGTGTTGAAGTAGTTGAGAAAACCATCGTTTCTTACGGTTCCGTACAGATGAGCCTCATGGAGAACGGTCTCTCATGGATTTCCCTCTTCATCGCCATCGCTCCGTCTCTCGGATTCCTTGGAACCGTTATCGGTATGATCGAGGCATTC
>SFNZ01000040.1 GCA_004552615.1 Bacteroidales bacterium
CCCCGCCTGCGGCGGGGCGTTGCAAATGAAAAAAGAAAATCAGCGCTCGAGCAAGCTCGGCGCTGATTTTCTTTTTTTATTTGCGGAGAGGGAGGGATTCGAACCCCCGGAGCCTTTCAGCTCAACAGTTTTCAAGACTGCCGTAATCGACCACTCTACCACCTCTCCAATACCTTCTGGACACTGGTTCGCGATGAAGGAATGCAAATGTAAGGATAAAATCGGAAAATCCCAAATTTTATTAAAAAATCTTGCAGAAAATATTTGGCGATATTGTGTATATTTGCATACGGGTCCGCACATCCGGGCCCGGAAATGAACATGATAAAAAGAAAAAGCAACTTCAGCCTGAAGGAGATGAACACCTTCAGAATGGATGTCAAATGCAGGCAGTACATTGAATATGATTCGGTTGCGGACCTGATTGACATTGACTTCGAAAAACTTCCGACACCCGTCCTGAATCTGGGACAGGGCAGCAACATACTGTTCACAGGAGATTTTCCGGGCACCATACTCTGGTCGAGGATCGATTTCATTCACGAGCTGCCGGCGGAAGACGGACTGTATTGCGGAATGCCGGACGGCACCGTGCTCATTTCCGTAGGTGCAGGCACTGAAATGGACAAGGTATGCGGATGGGCGGCGGAGAAAGGACTTTGGGGAATGGAGAATCTATCCCACATCCCTGGAGATGCAGGGGCCGCAGCCGTTCAGAATATCGGGGCATACGGGACCGAATTCTCGGACGCAACCGTCATGATATATTGCTACGATACTGAAGAAGAGGAATTTACACATTTCAGGGCTGAAGAATGCGGATATGGTTACAGGGACTCCGTCTTCAAGCATCCCGGATTTAAAGGACGGTACATAGTCACCCATTCAGTGCTCGCGCTCTCAACGGACAGAGGGCCGCAGTTGGGTTACGGACACGTGGAGGAGGCCGTGATGCAGGCTGCAGGCGGGAAGCAGATCACGCCGGCTGTCGTAAGGGAGGTCATCACGGGAATCCGCAGGGCAAAACTGCCGGAGCCGTCCGAGACAGGAAGCGCGGGAAGTTTCTTCAAAAACCCTATAATATCGGAAGACCGTTTCAATGAAATACGGAGGAGGTATTCCATGGAGATTCCGCATTATCCCGCTGAAGAAGGCATCAAAATCCCGGCTGCATGGCTGATAGAACAATGCGGATGGAAAGGAAAGACCGTCGGCAATGCCGGAGTGCACCCTGCCCAGCCGCTCGTTCTGACAAATGCCACCGGGAAAGCGTCACCGGGAGAAATCATAAAGCTCAAAGACCTGATAATCAAATCAGTTCAGGACAAGTTCGGGATAATGCTCATCCCGGAAGTGGAGATTATTTAACCGACAGAAGACATGACACAGACAATGAAAGATACATTCATAGTGGAGGGAGGTCACACGCTCAGCGGAGAAATCACGCCTCAGGGAGCCAAGAACGAAGCGCTCGAGGTACTCTGCGCCGTATTGCTCACGGACTGCGACGTCACGATCCGGAACATACCGGAAATCCTCGATGTCCGGAATCTGATCCGCCTTCTGGAAAATATGGGCGTCAAGGTCATCCGGCACGGCAAAGGGGAATACACGTTCAATGCGAAAGACATTGACCTTCAATACATAGGAAGCGAGGAAGCCGTGAGGGAATGCGCTTCGCTCCGAGGCTCGGTGATGGTAGCCGGCCCCATGCTCGCGAGATTCGGCAGGGCCCTGCTTCCGAAGCCGGGAGGAGACCGTATCGGACGCAGGAGAGTGGATACGCATATAAGCGGATTGGCAGGGCTAGGAGCCTCATACCGCTATGACGAAGAGAGGAAAGCGTTCATTCTGGAATCAGGCGGAAGGCTCAGGGGCACATACATGCTTCTCGACGAGGCCTCAGTCACAGGCACGGCCAACATTCTCATGGCATCCGTCCTCGCAGAAGGGCGCACTGTCATATACAATGCTGCATGCGAGCCTTATGTCCAGCAACTCTGCAAGATGCTCGTCGGAATGGGTGCGGAAATCGAAGGAATAGGATCAAACCTGCTGACAATCACCGGAAAGGATCATCTGCACGGCACCGTGCATACAATTCTTCCGGACATGATAGAGGTAGGAAGCTTCATCGGAATGGCGGCAATGAACCGCAGCGGAATCACCATCAAGAATGTCTCTGCCGACAACCTCGGCATCATTCCGGAGAGCTTCAGGCGGCTCGGAATCACCATTGAGCAGAAGGGTGATGACCTGATTGTCCCCGCCCGGGACAGCTATGTGATAGACTCATTCATGGACGGCTCCATCATGACCATTGCGGACGCTCCCTGGCCGGGCCTCACGCCTGACCTGCTGAGCGTGATGCTCGTGGTCGCCACGCAATGCAGGGGAAGCGTATTGATACATCAGAAAATGTTCGAGAGCAGGCTGTTTTTCGTGGACCGTCTCATAGAGATGGGAGCCCAGATAATATTGTGCGACCCGCACAGGGCCGTCGTCATCGGACACGACCACCGTTTCCAACTGAAGGCTGGGCGTTTCCTCTCCCCTGACATCAGGGCGGGAATCGCACTCCTCATTGCGGCAATGTCGGCGAACGGTATCAGCATCATCAGCAACATCGGCCAGATAGACAGGGGCTATGAGGATATCGACGCAAGGCTCAATGCCCTCGGCGCCCGCATAACGAGGTCCCAGGAAAATGACCTGGCACATTGAGGCATCATCTCAAGATCAATGCACCTCGAGTATGTCGTTCCATGATGTGGAGAAAGGCCGCGAGCAATGCTCTTTCCTGATGCCGTCAGCATAATGACCGGGACGCTGCGTAGCCATCCTCAGCACGTTGCGTCCTGACACATTGACCTTGTCCATAACTTCCGAAATCTTGTCCCTGCGTAGCCTGAGACCGTCATCAAAGCCGAAAAGAGTTCCCTGGATTTCCGATTCGCGGACAATGCCGAAGACCGTCACTCCGGCTTTCTTGTACTCGAAGCCGGGTTTCCAGATGAGCCGGAGCGCATCGATCGCAGCCCCGACAATCTCCGGAGTACTGTTGCCCGGCACATCCAAGCGTATGACAGCATCGGGATAATCCTGAGGCTGGTCCTCCCTGAAGCGGTTGGTGAGCAGGAAAGTACATACACATTCCGCCGCCGTCCCGTCCTTGCGCAGCTTGGCGGCACACATTGCGGCGAAATCCGAGACCCGGGCAGACAATTCCTTGAAATCGGATATTGTATCCGCGAATGAGCGGGATGTGCAGATGGACTGCCTCGGCTCGTTCTTCTCCTCCCCTATGCAGCTGATTCCCTGCAATTCCTTCCAGGTCCTGACTCCGTTGACACCCATCTGGGCTGAAACGAAGGATTCCGGGCGGGAAATAAAGTCGAGAGCCGTCCTGATACCCATGCGGACAAGTCTCGGGGCCACCCTGCGTCCGATGCCCCAGACATCCTCTACAGGAGTGAGTTCCAGGGCTTTGAGACGCTGCTCCCGGGTCCGGATTGCGCACACCCCCCTGTATCCGGGATATTTCTTCGCAAAATGATTGGCCACCTTGGCGAGAGTCCTGGTCTCCGCTATCCCGATACTTATAGGAATGCCCGTACATTTACGCACCCGGTATATCAGTCGGGAACAAAGCGGCGGAAGCAGTTCCATCGAGATTCCGTCCACTATCAGATACGCCTCGTCTATAGAATAGACCTCTATCTTCGGGACCTCCGACGCCAGAATTGTCATCACCCTCGAGGACAGGTCCCCGTACAGGGCATAATTGGAGGATCTCACCCAGAGTTTTCCGGCATCGACCAGATGCCTGACCTTGAAGAAAGGCGTACCCATGGCAATGCCCATGGCCTTGCTCTCGTTGCTCCTCGCCACGACGCATCCGTCATTGTTGGACAATACGACCAAAGGCTTTCCCTCCAGTTCCGGTTGGAAAGCCCTTTCGCACGAAACGAAAAAATTGTTGCAGTCCGCAAGCGCGAACATATTTCTCAGAGAATGGTCTTCAGATAAGCGGCAACATTGCGCTCCATGCTCTCGGCAGAATACTCGGCCCTCTCGAACGGAGTTCCGGTAATCTTTTCGTAAAGCTCTATGTACCTGTCGGTTATGCCTGCTACAACCTCCGGTGTCATCTCCGGAACGGACTGGCCTTCCTGACCCTGGAAACCGTTGGCCATCAGCCATTCGCGCACGAATTCCTTGGAAAGCTGCTTCTGTTTCTCGCCTTTCGCGAGACGCTCTTCATAGCCGTCGGCATAATAGTAGCGGGACGAATCAGGAGTATGGACCTCATCCATGAGATAAATCTTGCCGTCGAGTTTACCGAACTCGTACTTGGTATCCACCAAGATCAGTCCCATCTTTGCGGCAATCTCCTGTCCGCGGCGGAAAATCGCCTTCGTATAATTCTCGATCCGGATATAGTCCTCTTCCGGAACTATGCCTCTCGCAATTATCTCCTCCCTCGTTATATCCTCGTCATGTCCTTCGGAAGCCTTGGCTGACGGGGTGATTATAGGCTCCGGAAAACGCTGTCCCTCAACCATTCCGTCAGGAAGAGCCACTCCGCAGAGTTCACGCTTTCCAGCCTGGTATTCGCGCCATGCATGACCTGCAAGGCAGCCTCTTATGACCATTTCCACCTTGAAAGGCTCGCATTTGAGTCCGACGGTCACCATCTGGTCCGGAACGGCAATCTTCCAGTTCGGGACAATATCCGCCGTGGCATCCAGGAACTTGGCCGCTATCTGGTTCAGCACCTGGCCCTTGAACGGGATTCCCTTCGGGAGGACTACGTCGAATGCTGATATCCTGTCGGATACGGCCATCACGAGATACTTGCCGTCAATGTCATAGACATCGCGGACTTTGCCGGTGTATTTCCCCGTCTGTCCGGGAAAATGAAAATCGGTCTTGACTATTGCTTCCATATTGCAGTGAAAAGATTATTTACGCACACAAAGATAATCAAACTCCGGCTAATAGCGAAAGACGCGGAATATTTTTATCCACATCTTTATACCCATCTCCATACCCGGTCCGGAGCCGATATTTCACACTCCCCCTGTTCAAGTGGAAGAGACATCCCTGCGGCATCCCGGCACGCGAAACCGGAGTTCTCATATATGTGACCGGGTCAACGGCGAAAAGCACCGGGCTGCGCAACGACTCCTCCGTGAATCCCAAACGCCTGTACACAGAGCCGTCCGTCCATTCCATATCCGCATAGCTCATCACGTCGTCCGGCCGGACCTCCTCCGTGAAAGCTTTCAGGACCTTTCCCATCCCGCCAGTGACACGCACATCCGGGAGTGATGCATAACGTACCCACTCACAGGACTTTACAACTCCTTCCGGCTTGTTCCACACCCTCGGGGACGAGAAGCAGGCCACAGCCAGAAGTTCATCTCCGGGACCGAAGAGCCCGTATCTGTACCTGGCTGCGGCATCCCCGTAAGTATGACACCGTTCAAGAAAACGCCCGGCAGCCGGCCTGTCAATCCTCCTGACTTCGGTATTGCGGGCAAATACTGAACGGAAAATACCGAACTGTGCAAGCAGTCGGGGCTTCATCATCTCCGGACGGCTGCGCCACAGGTCTTCCGCCACAATCACCACCTTAATCCCGGCCGGGGAAAAATCCTCATGCCCGTGAATCGGACTTCCCGCCTCAGAAATCATGGACAGAGCCTCCTCAAGCATCCCGGCCTGCATTACGGCATCGGATGACGTCCCCGCAACCACAGGCACGGAAATCACGCAAACGTATTTCCCGGGGCATCCCAAGAGCCTGAACCCATGGAATTCCACGGATTCAACATCGGGGAAATGTACCCTCAGGAAATTGAAAATGTCTGTCTCGAAATCTCTCATTGCGCCTGCAAAATTAGCATTATTCTGCGGTTTTTGGTACATTTGCAGGAATCACGGGAACATGAAAATCTTTGATGGAATGATACAATACAGTTTGACGGCCGGAGCTGCCCGCATATGCGGCCTGGCCATTTTGATGTTATCAGCTATGAATTGCACCAACGACAAAGGCAACAAGGCCTATATCGGGCCTTCCGACATCATGGTAGAAGACGGGAAAATGACGCCGGAAGTACTTCTGTCTCTCGGCAGGCTCTCCGACCCGCAGCTTTCCCCCGACGGAAAGACAATACTCTACGGAGTGAGCTACACTTCCGTTTCAGAGAACCGCAGCTGCCGCAATCTCTTCATTTCCAATCCTGACGGGACTGGCAAGAGACAGCTCACGAGCGAAGGCAACAGCATCAGCTGCGCTCGTTGGATCGACGGGGGCAAGGGCATAGCCTATATCCAGAAAGGGCAGATATGGACTGCATCTATCCGAGGCATTGACAGCGCAAACCCGAAACTGGTCAAAAAGACAAAGATCTCGGACATACCGGAAGGGGTGAGCGAATTCAAACTGTCACCTGACGGAAGCAGGATAATGTATCTGAGCACGGTACACAGTGACGTCAAGACACCGTCCGACACCGACCCGGCATTAGACAAGGCCACGGCTTATGTGGCTGACGACCTGATGTACAGGCACTGGGACCATTGGGTCACGGAACTGCCTCACACTTTCATTGCAGAATTCAGCAGGGCCGAAGGCGGGATAACTCCGGACAGCAGCATTGACATTCTCGGCAAAGGCGGGGAACTCTTCGAACTGCCTACGGAGCCTTTCGGCGGACTGGAGCAGCTTGACTGGAGTCCGGACGGAAGATACATTGCCTACTCCTGCCGCAAGAAGACTGGCAAGCAGTATGCTTTCAGCACCGATACCGAGATTTATATATATGACACCGCTGACGGCGGATGCATGGTGATTCCGATGGGAGGAGGCTATGACACCGACCCGGTTTGGAGCCCTGACGGGAAGCGTATCGCATGGCTGAGCATGGAGAGGGACGGATACGAGGCCGACAAGACACGCGTGATGGTCACCGACGTGGTGCCTGCGCAGGAAGGCGGCCTGCCGGAAATTCGCAATATCACCGACCTGACGGCGGATTTCAAATACAATGCTGCCGGTCCCGTATGGAACAATGACGGCTCAGCAATTTATTTCAATGCCCTTGCGGAAGGCCTGCAGGGAATCTTCAAGGCCGAAGTGGAAAACTCCGGCGACAGGACATCCCTGAAAGAAATCAGGAGAATCACGGGAGATGACCAGTGGTACGATTTCAACTCACCTTTTGCCATCCTGGAAGACGGGGAGAACACAACCCTCCTCGCAAGCTGGTGCAGCATGGATTTCCCTACGGAACTTGTGCGCGTGGAGGAAAGTGACGGCTCATGCAGCCGGATAACTGACGAGAACGGGCATATCCTCTCACAGGTCCTGCCTCACAAGACAGAAGCGAGAATGGTGAAGACAGTGGACGGCAAGGACATGCTGACATGGGTGGTCTATCCACCGGAGTTCGATTCCACGAAAGTATATCCGTCCATTCTCATATGCCTCGGAGGGCCTCAGGGCACACTCAGCCAGAGCTGGTCATACAGATGGAACTACAGGCTCATGTCCGCGCAGGGTTATGTGGTGGTGCTTCCGAACAGAAGGGGCACGACGGCATTCGGCCAGGAATGGACAGAGCAGATCTCAGGTGACTATCCGGGCCTGAACATGCAGGATTACCTTTGCGCGGCAAGGGAGCTCAAGTCAGAGCCTTATATCGGCAAGATGGCAGCCTGCGGTGCAAGTTACGGAGGATATTCCGTATATTATCTCGCCGGAGTACATGAGGATGTATTCGACTGTTTCATTGCGCATGCCGGCATTTTCGACGAGAAATATATGTATTACGAGACCGAGGAGATGTGGTTCCCGAACTGGGACAACGGAGGTCTGGAGGAATATTCCTACACGCCGGGCCAGACAGGGCCTGCCGGAGACGGGAAGACTTTCGGCGGAATGCGCCAGGGTGGTTCGCCATGGAGTTCCCAGCCTAAGGCAATAAGGCATTACGCAAACTCCCCTGCGGTCAATGTCACGAAATGGCATACGCCAATCCTGTGCATCCACGGGGCAATGGATTTCCGCATTCCATACGACCAGGGCATGGCAGCATTCAATTGCGCACAGATGATGGGCGTACCTTCCAGGCTGATAGTATTCCCTGACGAATGCCACTGGATACTGAAGCCTCAGAACGCGCTTTTCTGGCACCGCGAGTATTTCAACTGGCTTGACAAGTGGTGCAAGTAGTTTAGTGAACTGCCGGGCTGCAGGCTGTCTCATCAGGACCTTCCGTGCTACGCGCTCCATCCTGCCTCTCGCATGCTCGAGGCACCCGTTCACAAGGTCACGGGCGACCATGGGTCCTGATGAGACAGCCTTCAGCCCGGCGGCGTACAAGCAGATACAGAAACAGGGTGGCCTTGATTGGTCACCCTGTTTCATGTTGTATTTCAAGCTAATGATTATTCAGCTTTACCGTTGGAGCCGAGAACCTCGACGATCTTGTGCTCGTAGAGCTTCTTCATCTCGTCACGTGCAGGTCCGAGATATTTGCGTGGGTCGAACTCACCCGGCTTGTCGTTGAAGACCTTGCGGACTGCAGCGGTCATTGCAAGACGGGAGTCTGAGTCGATGTTGATCTTGCAAACTGCAGACTTGGAAGCCTCGCGGAGCTGCTCCTCAGGAATACCTACTGCATCAGGGAGCTTGCCGCCATTGGCGTTGATGATGTCAACATACTCCTGAGGTACGGAAGAAGAGCCGTGGAGAACGATAGGGAATCCAGGGAGTTTCTTCTCGATCTCGTGGAGAACGTCGAATGCGAGCGGTGGAGGTACGAGACGGCCTGTCTTAGGGTCACGTGTGCACTGCTCCGGCTTGAACTTGTATGCGCCGTGTGATGTTCCGATGGAGATTGCAAGGCTGTCAACACCGGTCTTGGTGGTGAAGTCAATAACCTCCTCAGGCTTTGTATAATGAGATACCTCTGAAGCAACCTCATCCTCAACACCTGCAAGCACTCCGAGCTCACCCTCAACGGTTACGTCGTGCTGGTGTGCATATTCAACCACCTTCCTGGTGAGAGCAACGTTCTCGTCGTAAGGAAGAGCGGAGCCGTCAATCATGACTGAAGAGAAGCCCATGTCAACGCAGCTCTTGCAGAGCTCGAATGAATCACCGTGATCGAGGTGAAGAACGATCTGCGGATGCTCCCAGCCGAGTTCCTTTGCATACTCCACAGCACCCTCAGCCATATAGCGGAGAAGGGTCTGGTTCGCATAGTTGCGGGCACCTTTCGATACCTGGAGAATCACTGGAGACTTTGTCTCTGCAGAAGCCTGGATGATGGCCTGGAGCTGTTCCATGTTGTTGAAATTGAAGGCAGGAATGGCATATCCGCCCTCGACTGCCTTTGCAAACATTTCTTTAGTGTTTACAAGGCCCAGATCTTTATAAGAAACCATATTCTATAAAATAATTAATAAATAATTGGCATTTCCTGCCGCGCCGCGCGGCGATGGTTTTGCGTGCAATTATTCTGCCAACTTGAGAAAACTGGACAATTTGACATAACATAATGCAAAACCAGCACAAAATTAGTTATTTTTGTGAAATAAATAAACAGTGAAACATTTTAACAATGAACAATAAAGTGATTATTTTCTCGGCACCGTCAGGTTCCGGCAAGAGCACCATCGTGAACCATATCCTCTCGCTCCATCCCGAGATGGAATTTTCCGTATCCGCAACTTCCCGCCAGCCGAGGGGCACAGAGCAGAACGGAGTCGAATACTGGTTCTTCAGCGCAGACGAGTTCAGGAGAAGAATAGCCGCGGACGAATTCGTGGAATACGAGGAAGTCTATGAAGGCTCGTTCTACGGAACGCTTAAATCCGAGGTGCAGAGAATCTGGGACAAGGGCAACGTCATCATCTTCGACGTGGATGTCAAGGGAGGCGTGAACCTGAAGAAATATTTCGGGGACAAGGCCCTCTCGGTGTTCATCCAGGCTCCGTCCGTCGAGGAATTGCGCCGCAGGCTTGTGGCACGTGGCACCGACACCCCTGAAGCCATTGCGAAAAGAGTGGCAAAAGCCTCTGAAGAAATGACTTACGCCGACAAGTTTGACCATGTGCTGGTCAATGACGACCTGCAGGTTGCTTTCCGTGAGGCAGAAGCTCTCGTGGACGGATTCCTTTCCGACTGATAATTCCCGGGACATGCGCATCGCCGTATATTCAGGGTCTTTCAACCCTCTGCATATAGGTCATCAGGCCATAATGGAGTATCTTACCCGTGAGAAGGATTTCGACTGGGTATATTTGGTGGTGTCGCCGAAGAATCCGCTCAAGGACAGCATCTCGGCAAATTCCGGAGAAGCGAGATACAAAGCGGCCGTCGAGGCAGTCGGAAGGCATCCCGGACTGAATGTACGTGTGGATGACATCGAGCTGAAAATGGCTCCCCCGCATTACACGATAAGAACATTGGACGAACTGAAACGGCGAGAGCCGGAGAACGAGTTCACCCTCGTGATAGGGGCGGACAATCTGTCATCGATACGCAGATGGCGCGACTTCCCGCGTATTCTTTCCGAATACGGAGTTGCCGTATATCCGAGAAAAGGATTCGATCTGGACAATATCCGGGAGGCCCTGATAGAAGAATGCGCCCAGTTCCCTGCCTCATACGTACTGGACGCCGCCGAATCCGGACCGGACAATATATGTCTCGAGGATGCCGGACACCATATCTACAAGATTCACCTGCTGGACGCTCCGATAGTGGACATTTCTTCGACCGAAATCAGGGAAGGCCGGGCCCGGGGCGAAGACATGGAGCGTTTCCTCATGTAAAAGAATTAACAATCCCATTAGATGGTTGTCGGAAGGCCCTGACAGAGTTGCGCTTCGCTCCATCCACCCTTCGGAACTGTGTTCCTGCGGGAGCCGCTCATGAGGCCGCGGCCGGCCACGCTCCGGCAGAGCCCTCCGACAACTCAATACCTTCCTATTGAATGCAAGAAAACCGGCCCATTTACGGGTCGGTTTCTTATTATATTTTAAGTCTCGCAGAGCGAAACAACTGCTTTTGAGGCCGAAAGGCCGAGGAAAAGTCCCTTTCCCGGTGGGACTGTCCTACTGCTCGTCCGGTCCCTGCGGCTGAGGGCCGTTGTTCTGAGGGCCTCCCTGCGGGCCGTAACCCTGAGGGCCCTGAGGTCCTGCCTGGGCACCTGCGTTCATGGACTCAGAAGCAGCATGCCAAGCCTCCTCGAGAGACTTCGTATATGTCTCGATGTCAGATATGTTCTGGGTCTTGACAGCCTCCTTCAGGCTTGTGAGAGCCGAATTGATGGCATCCCTCTTGTCTGCAGGAATCTTGTCACCGTAATCCTTGAGATTCTTCTCGCTCTGGAAGCAGAGGGCGTCAGCATTATTGATCTTGTCCACCCTTTCCTTCTCTGCCTTGTCCGCAGCCTCATTGGCCTTGGCCTCGTCACGCATCCTCTGGATCTCATCCTCGCTGAGGCCTGAAGAAGCCTCGATGCGGATGTTCTGCTCCTTGCCGGTAGCCTTGTCCTTCGCGGAAACATTCAGGATACCGTTAGCGTCAATGTCGAATGTAACCTCGATCTGAGGGATTCCGCGCGGAGCCGGTGCGATACCGTCGAGATGGAAAACTCCGATCTGCTTGTTGTCCTTGGCCATAGGGCGCTCACCCTGGAGCACCTTGATTTCCACTGAAGGCTGGTTGTCAACAGCGGTGGAGAACACCTCCGACTTGCGGGTAGGAATCGTGGTATTGGAAGGGATGAGCCTTGTCATAACACCGCCGAGGGTCTCGATACCGAGAGAGAGCGGGGTAACGTCCAGAAGGAGGACATCCTTCACGTCTCCTGCAAGCACACCACCCTGGATGGATGCTCCGATGGCAACTACCTCGTCAGGGTTTACGCTCTTGTTAGGCTCCTTGCCGAAGAACTCCTTCACGAGCTCCTGAACCTTCGGGATACGGCTTGAACCGCCCACGAGGAGCACCTCGTCAATCTGGCCTGCAGACAGATGCGCATCCTCGAGCGCCTTGCGGCAAGGAATGATGGTCCTCTGGAAGAGGTCGTCGCAGAGCTGCTCGAACTTCGCTCTCGTGAGGGTCTTCACGAGATGCTTAGGAACTCCGTCAACCGGCATGATGTAAGGCAGGTTGATCTCAGTGGAAGTCTGGCTTGAGAGCTCGATCTTGGCCTTCTCGGCAGCATCCTTGAGTCTCTGGAGAGCCATAGGATCCTTCCTGAGGTCTGCACCGCCGTTCTCTGAAGCGAACTCCTGTGCGAGCCACTCGATGACCTTGTGGTCGAAATCGTCACCGCCGAGGTGGGTGTCACCGTTGGTGGACTTGACCTCGAACACACCGTCTCCGAGCTCCATGATGGAAATATCGAATGTACCGCCACCGAGGTCGAACACGGCGACTTTCATGTTCTTGTTCTTCTTGTCAAGGCCGTATGCAAGGGCTGCCGCAGTAGGCTCGTTGATGATTCTCTTCACATCGAGACCTGCAATCTTGCCGGCTTCCTTGGTTGCCTGGCGCTGGGAGTCAGAGAAATATGCAGGCACGGTGATGACAGCCTCAGTGACAGGCTGGCGGAGATAATCCTCTGCAGTCTTCTTCATCTTCTGAAGAATCATTGCTGAGATCTCCTGTGGAGAATACTGACGGCCCTCAATCTCCACTCTCGGGGTATTGTTCTCACCGCGGGTCACTGTATAAGGAACCCTCTCGATCTCCTTGGTCACCTGGTCATAGGTCTCGCCCATGAACCTCTTGATGGAGAACACGGTGTTCTTAGGATTGGTGATTGCCTGACGTTTGGCAGGACTTCCCACTTTCCTCTCTCCGCCATCAGTGAATGCGACTACTGAAGGGGTTGTTCTCTGCCCCTCGTTGTTGATGATGACCGTCGGCTGGTTTCCCTCCATCACGGCTACGCATGAATTCGTGGTACCGAGGTCAATTCCGATAATTTTTCCCATAATTATAATCTCCTTTCTTTTTATATATCAACTCAAGCGGCTCCCGCAGGACCCGCACTGCCGGACTTAGCCTGACAGCGACAGGACAATTATCCAATGCCGTGCCAATTCAACATAAAGGGCGTTTTATGCCAAAATGTCATATTTATTGCTATATTTGGTGTCACAAACTTCGGCCATGACATACAGGAAATTATCTACAGAAGAATACAAAGACCTGGAATCCAGGATATTATACGAAGACAACCACCTTCTTGTCATCAACAAGAAGGCAGGAGAAATCGTGCAGGGGGACAAAACCGGTGACGAACCCCTCAGCGAGACACTGAAGGCATTCATCGCCGGAAGGGACGGAAAGCCCGGCCAGGTATTCATGGGAGTGCCGCACCGGCTGGACCGACCTGTCTCCGGCATAACTGTGTTCGCCAAGACATCCAAGGCGCTGGAAAGGATGTCAGCCATGTTCAGGAACGGAGATGTCCACAAGACATACTGGGCTCTTGTATGCAGCAGGCCAGAACCTGATGAAGGCGAGCTCGAGGACTGGATGACACGGAACGAGAAGATGAACAAGAGTTTCATCTGCAAAGAGCCGTCAAGACATCCCGGTGCCAGGCTCGCCAAGCTGCGTTACCGGACCATAGGACAGACTGACAGATATTTCCTCGTGGAAGTGAATCTGCTCACCGGCAGGCACCATCAGATCAGATGCCAGCTCTCGGGACACGGATTCTGCATCAAGGGAGATCTCAAGTACGGAGCTCCGAGATCCAACAGCGACGGAAGCATCTCCCTGATGTCCAGGCACATCAGTTTCATTCATCCTGTACGGAAAACGCCTGTGGAGGTCTCTGCCCCCGTGCCTCCGTCCTGGAAAGGCGTGACTTTGCCCTGAGGGAATCCCGACACTCCTTGCACCATACTCCGGGAGTCGTGTCGCAGAAAAGCTTGAATGCCATATTGAACGTAACCTGTGAATTGAACCCTGACAACTCGGACAGTTCCTTCAACTTCAAGTCAGGATTCTTGTGGAACATCTCCTTGGCGAAGTTGACCCTGTACCTGTTCATCAGCTGGCAGAAATTCAGTCCGGAGGCCTCATTGATGACACGTGAGACATAAGACTTGTTGGAAATCAGCTCCCTCGCAAGGTTTTCCAGACTATACTCCGGATCAAGATATGGCCTGCTGTCCTCCAGATATTGACATATCTTATTGTACATCAATACATTCATCCGCGGCTTATCACGAATGTAGGCACTGGTTTCCACATCTTTTTCCCCGTAGGGCCTGCCGTCGTCAGTATATCCGATCACCGGGCCGCTCGTTACAGAGCGTATCAGCATTATCACATACAGGAACAGGGACAATGCCGCTACGATTCCCGAGAGGACTCTCCCGAACGTGGAAGGATACAGGACTGATGCTGTCACGAAGGACATAATTGCCCAGGAACCTACTATGAAATTCATCTTGTTGTTGTCCAGTAGAATCTCCCATCCGGAAACTCCCATCGTGAGATATGGAACGTCATCCATCATCGAACTTGAACGCA
>SFNZ01000041.1 GCA_004552615.1 Bacteroidales bacterium
ACCGTCATAACCGTAAGTAAGGCAGACTACCTCAGGGTCAGCACCGTTGATGAAATCGTCAACGCTTGCATATCTGTAGTAACCAGTACCGTTTCTCATATAGGCGTTGTCAGCCATCTGGTACTCATAGTTGAGACCCATTGTGAGCTTATGGTCACCCTTGTAGTAAACGAGGTCATCCTTTACATTGAACACAGTGTTGTGAACGGCATTGTTATGGGTAAAGAGCTCAAGTCCGAGAGCCATGTACTGGGTATTTGTGCCGGTTCCGTCTTGGATATCAATGAACGGGAATTCGCTTGAATTGGTTCCGCGGACATCGTCAAGTTTTGAGAATGTTGCGAGGAACTGGTTCGAGAGGTTGTTGTTGATACGGCTGTTCAAGTCGACTGATACTGAATGTACCAGATTCTTTATTGAGTACATCGAGTTGGAGAAGGCCATGGAGTACAGGGAGGTACGTCCGTATGCGGAACGTGTACCGCCGTCCATTGAGGATGCGTTTGGTGCGTTCCACTGAAGATTGTTGGTGTAGTTGTACCTTAGAGCGAGACGGTTCTTCTCATTGATGTTCCAGTCAAGGCGGACAAGAAGTTTCTTGTTGCTCTCGTCTGCAGGGAAATCGGTATATGAACCAGGGTCATAGCCGTACTTCGTCTTCACGTGCTCTGCGACCCTCTCCATATCAGCTACGGAGCAATATGAGAGATACTTGGTCTCACTTCCGACTCCATTCTCTGAAGCCCTCCAGCGTACTGCCACTGAAGGAGTCTTGGCCATCTCGGCACTTACGAAGAAGAAAAGCTTGTTCTTGATAATCGGGCCACCGAGGGTGAGACCGTAAATTGTGTTGCGGTCCTTGTCACGGGCACCTGAAACGGCCTCTCCGTCAACATAGTCACCGCGCATATACTCGTTCTTGTGATAAACGTAGGCAGTTCCCTTGAAGGTGTTGGTACCGGACTTGGTGATGGCGTTCACACCACCGCCGATGAAATTGGTCTGACGTACATCATAAGGGGAAATAACAACCTGGAGCTCCTCAATCGCGTCAAGGGAAATAGGGTTTCCGCCTCCAGGGAGGTTGTCGCTGAGACCGAAGTTGTTGTTGAAGTTCGCTCCGTCGACAGTGAAATTGGCGGTACGTCCGTCAGTTCCTGCGAAGCTCATTCCGTTTCCGCCGTAAGGGGAAAGCCTGGTGACATCCTCAATGCTCCTGCTCACTGTAGGAAGAGCAGTCATCTGGGAATTGGAAATGTTGGTTGCAGCTCCTGTCTTTTCACTGCTAAACTTGGACTTCGCAGTGCCGATGACTACGACCTCCTCAAGGAATTCCGTGGACTCTTTGAGGACCGCGTCAAGTTTGTACGCTTCAGCGAGCTGAATGGTCACGTCCTTGTAAACGACGCTGTTGTACCCTACAGAGGAAACTTCCACCTTGTACGGGCCGCCGGCACGCATACCGACGATGTTGTACTGGCCGTTCTCATTCACAACGGCTCCATAGACAGTTCCGGAAGGCTCGTGTGTCGCTACCACAGCAGCACCGAGAGCCGGCTGTCCTTTCTCATCGGTGATACGTCCGCTGAGAGAGGACGTGGTCACCTGCGCATAGGCTAACGTACCTGCCAGCATCGCGATGCCGGCAAGAATTAGATGCTTAAATGAATAATTCATAAAAGTGATTATTAAAGTTTATTGCGCAAAGTTAGGTGATAAGTTAGAATTTTGAAAGCATAAAACAATTAAACTTCACATATTTCCGTGAAATTCGCTTTCCGGTGACAATTAAAACGTTGATTGTTTCAGAATATTTGCAGAATACGGAAAGGTGATGTATCTTTGTGCCCGGAATGTGGAGAGATTTGCCTGCTTGCAACCACGTTAAAAAATGCTAAAATATTGACAACGGCCGTCATGATGGGCGGCAACTTTTCATATCAATGTTTTGTGTTTTTGGACGTCTCCACTTCCGGGGGACGTTTTTTCGTGCCCGTCCGTGTAAGGCGCGGGACAAAAAACGCAATATTGGTATAATATAATAAGATATTGACAATGAACTATTTATTTACATCAGAATCTGTTTCCGAGGGACATCCGGACAAGGTCGCCGACCAGATTTCGGACGCAGTCCTCGACGAATTCCTCCGCCAGGACAGTGAGTCCAAGGTGGCCTGCGAGACTTTCTGCAGCACCGGGCTCGTCGTCGTGGGAGGTGAAGTGAGGGCGGAAAATGCCTATGTGGACATCCAGACGACCGTGAGGAACGTCATCAACGGCATCGGCTACAACAAGGCCGACTACATGTTCGACGGCAATTCCTGCGGCGTGCTCTCGGCGATTCACGAACAGAGCGCGGACATAAACAGGGGCGTTGTCCGTTCCGACCCTGAGGAGCAGGGAGCCGGAGACCAGGGAATGATGTTCGGCTACGCCTGCAGGGACACAGAGGACTACATGCCGCTTCCTCTCGCCCTCTCGCATCTGACCCTGAGGGTTCTGGCGGAAATCCGCAAGAAGACCCCGGACTTGATGCCATACCTCAGGCCTGACTCCAAGTCCCAGTTCACGGTCGAGTATGACAGCAACCACAGGCCGGTACGCGTTCACACGATAGTGGTGTCCACCCAGCATGACGAGTTCGTGGCCCCGTCACTCGGCAAGATGAGCTGTGCCGATGCAGTGCGCCAGTACGGCCAGGAACGCGTGGACAGGGAGATGCATGACAAGATAGAGAAGGATGTCCGCGAAATCCTGCTGCCGAAGGTCATCGCGGAGCTTCCTGAGGAGACTGCGGCATTGTTCAAGGGGGATTTCATCCTCCACGTGAACCCTACGGGCAAATTCGTTATCGGAGGTCCTCACGGGGACACCGGACTGACCGGAAGGAAAATCATCGTGGACACTTACGGAGGACGAGGCGCACACGGTGGCGGGGCATTCTCCGGCAAGGATCCGTCCAAGGTGGACAGGTCGGCAGCCTATGCCGCAAGATATATCGCCAAGAATCTCGTCGCGGCCGGAGTGGCAGACGAGGTGCTGGTCCAGCTTGCATACGCAATCGGAGTGGCCAGGCCGGTCAGCATTTTCGTGAATACATACGGAACAGCGGCCTGCGATGCATCCGGAAAACAGTTCGACGATGCTTTCATAGCAGAGAAAGTCGGAGAGATCTTCGACCTCAGGCCTGCCGCGATAATTGAGAAATTCGGATTGAAGAACCCTATCTATGAGCCGACTGCATCATACGGGCATTTCGGAAGGAAGCCATACAGGAAAGCAGTGAAGGTCATCCGTGACGGCAAGGAGGTGGAGAAAGTGCTCCAGTTCTTCGGATGGGAGCTGCTCGACAGCGTTGATCTGGTGAAGAATGCCTTCCGGGAGCAATAGCATTGCCTCCCGGCGGCAGAAATGCCGGTCAGGCTTACTCGCCCCGGGCCATCTCTCGCCTGAGATCCTTTTCCTTGATGGACTGGCGCTTGTCATAGGCCTTCTTTCCCCGGGCAAGGGAAATCTGGAGCTTGGCATAGCCGTTATCCGCAATATAGAGCCTTACCGCAACAATGGTGAGGCCCTTTTCTTTTACTTTCTGCTGGAGATGACGCAGTTCCCTCTTCTGCAGCAGGAGCTTGCGGTCCCTCAACGGAGCGTGCTGGCCCCATGAACCCCATGTGTACAAGGCAATGTTGATTCCGCGGACATAGAGCTGGCCGCCTTCGAAAAAGCAGAAGGCATCGGACATGGAAGCCCTTCCGGCACGGATTGACTTTATCTCCGTCCCGACCAGGACAATGCCTGCCTGATATGTTTCGAGGAACTCGTAATCGAAAGAAGCCCTCTTGTTGTTCACCTGAACTCTGCTCTTCGCCTTCGGCATGATATAAGATATTGATTCCGCAAATATAGGTAAAAAACTCAACACTCCGTCCAATGAATCCGGATACCCTTGCGCTCCATGCCGCGGAACCAGGTCATCTGGCGCTTGGCGAACTGATGTATCGCATTGCCCAGCAAGGTTTTCATCTCGTCGAGAGAAATGATTCCGAGCACGTGCTGCGTGACGAATTTGTATTCCAGGCCATAATACATCAGGTCCCCGGCAGGCACTCCCCCGTCAATCAGCCCCTTCACCTCGTCGATCATTCCCTCCCTGATGCGGGCCTCGAGCCTTGCGTCAATCCTCCTGTTGCGCTCCTCCCGGCTTACCAATGTGCCGATATAATATGTCTTCTTGGGCAGGAAACTTGTGCGCGTCACCGGATGAGTCTGCTGATACAGAGCGATTTCAATGGCCCGGATAGCGCGTTTCCTGGTATCCAGGTCAGTGGTGTTGTGGAGTTGCTTCAATGAAGAAAGCATCGCCGTCAGTTCCTCCATGCTCTTGTCCTCCAGCTCCGCACGCAACTCCGGATTCTGGGGCACGTCCGGGAGTTCATAACCGCAGGTAGCAGCCTCGAGATAGAGCCCGGACCCACCGCAGAGTACCGGTATCCCGCCTCTTTCGACAATGTCCTTGTACGCCGCCTCGAAGGCCTTCTGGTATTGGTAAAGGTCGAACTTCGTCCCGGCATCCACGATGTCTATGAGATGGTGCGGAATCTCCTCATATTCAGAGAGATCCTTCCCTGTACCGATATCCATTCCGCAATATACCTGCCTCGAGTCGCCCGACAATATCTCCGCCCCGGCACGCCCTTCCTGCTCCCCGCGCAGAGGGTTCAGGGTGCGCAGCCGGTTGAGTTCACGTGCCAGCCTCACCGCGTATTTGGTCTTGCCGGAAGCCGTAGGGCCCAGTACGCATATCAGGTCAATCTCACCGTTTTCGTACAAGCGCAACAGTTCTTCCGGCCTCACGGTCTCAGGCTCCGGAAGGTCGGCGATATAGGTATTTCCGTATGGATTCTTCTCCGGCATAACTGTCAGAACTGATGTCCGGGAAGGAAACGCGGAGCCTCGGCAGCACGCCAGGAAGCCGCGTCAAAATCCGGGTAAACGAAATCCCCTTCCCTGTCAATGGTGAATGCTATATAATTGATTTTGAATCCCTGCTTGAGGAAATTCTTCTCATAGAATGTCTGCACCTCGAACAGCGCGTCCACGGCGGAGTCCCCGCAGACTGATGAATATTCGGATGAATGCAGTGACTTCCTTCCTGCCTCGTCTGCAAGCGAATACAAGTCTGACGTACTCGCAAGAACCTTAAGGCCGTTTGCCGAGCAGACCGCCTTGGTATATTCATGGAGGAACGTGCTGTCCGTCTTGAGATGAATCACGCCTCCGGGACGGAGAAAACGCCTGTAGCGCTCGAGGAACATCGGGCTGGTGAGCCTGCTGTTCTCGCTTTTCATCTGCGGGTCAGAGAACGTCAGCCATATTTCCGACACCTCGCCAGGCGCGAAGAATGCCTCCACGAACTCTATCCTCGTCCTCAGGAATGCGGCGTTATCCAAATGGTTCTCCGACGCGTACTTGGCACCTTTCCACATTCTTGCGCCCTTGATGTCCACCCCGATATAATTCATGTCCGGATTTCGCTCCGCCAGATCCACGGTGTATTCCCCCTTGCCGCAGCCGAGTTCAAGCACCACAGGACAATTTCTCCCGTGGAACATGAGTTCGTTCCAATGCCCTTTCACCGGATGGTCCTTGAGCTTGAGCGGACAATGTGAAAAGCCCGTGTTCTCACCCGGCTCACGCTCCAGGACTTCGGAAGAGTCCGGCTGTAGAAGGCAGGAGAAAGTCTCGTTCTCGCTGAATCTTTTCAGTTTTCCATGTCCCATTATTCCCTGGTGATTTTAAGTCCTGTCCCGGTGATGCCATATTTGGACACCGAATCCTCCGGAACGATCATATATAGTTTCCATATTCCGTTCTTCACAGGCCTGAGCCCTCTCCGGTAAGCGGCCGACACATTCTTCCCGAAATGAGAGAAACTGCTCACCCTTCCGCCGGTCAGGAGCACGCTTTCCTCATACACGGTTTTGTCCGGGGACTCCCACATCAGAATCACCGGCAGCGAGGAGAATCCGGAGAATACCTCGTCCCTGCAAGTGAATGCCGAATAAATGTCTATGGAATAGGTGCTCAGGGAATCCCTCATGTCCACATCGAAGACATAACGGCCAAAGCAATCCCTGTCCCGGTCGCGAACGAACTTCTCGACAGATGGCGGAGCCGAGCAGGACATGACTGCAACAGACGACACCACTGCCGTTACAAACCGCAGCAGCATCGAATGGAAGCGCCCTGTAACACTCTTATTCATTGCCTTTACGGACATTCTGCCTGCGGCGGCGGGCCTCTCCTTTCGGCTTGTCAGCAGCCTTCTTCCTGTCCTGGGCCTGTTTCTGCTGGCCTTTTCCGCCACGACGTTTCTGCTTCTTCGGCGTATCGAACCTGGTAATGCTGTCATCGCCCACCGCAGTCACGAACTCAGGAATTTCCGGCTCCGGCTCTGTCCTGAGAGACTCAGGCCTCTGGCCGTTCCTGTTCATCTTGATGATTTCCCTTACCTCAGCAGCATCGAGTGGATATACATTGGCGAGAGAGCCTTTTTCATAAGAAAAATACATGATTCCGCGGAGAATGTCCGTTTTAACGAGATATGCGAGACCATCCTGGAAATCAAGCGGTTCCGATACCTTTGGAATCCTGGACTGGGCATCCAGATAGGTGGCCACCTCATAGTTCAGGCAGCATTTAAGTTTCCCGCACTGTCCCGCAAGCTTCTGCGGATTCAGGGACAGGTCCTGGCAGCGCGCCGCAGCCGTGGTGATGGACTTGAAGTTGGTGATATAGTTGGCACAGCACAATTCCCTGCCGCAGACTCCGAGACCGCCGATGAGACCGGCCTCCTGCCGGGCGCCTATCTGCTTCATTTCTATACGGATACGGAATTCCTCGGCAAACACCTTGATAAGCTGGCGGAAATCCACCCTGCCGTCCGCGATGTAATAGAAGATGGCCTTGGTGCCGTCGCCCTGGAACTCCACATCCCCGATTTTCATGTCGAGTCCGAGCTCCACAGCTATCTGGCGCGCCCTGATCATCGTCTCCTGCTCACGGGCTATCGCCTCCTGCCATTTCTCCACGTCGAGAGGCTTGGCCTTGCGGTATATTTTCCTGAACTCCGTCGTCTCCGGGTCAATGCCCTTGCAGCGCATCTGTCTTCCGACAAGCGGACCTTCGAGGGTGACGATTCCCAGATCGTGGCCGCTCTGCGCCTCCACAATCACCAGGTCACCCATCTTCACGCTCTGTCCTGAAGCATTGATATAGAATCCCTTGCGGGTATTCTTGAAACGGACTTCGAAATAATCCGCATACTGTCTCTGGGTGACGCCCTGCAGCCAGTTGTAATCCTCGAGCTTGCAGCAGCCCCTCCTGTATGTACAGTTCAGTTCGTCATCGGCTCCGCGGGTGACAGTGCATCCGCGGCTGCAGTCGAACTGAATATTCTCATTATTATCCATAAAACCTGTATATAAATTCTTCACCTGACGCTGACGAACAGACGGTCCACCAGGTTGGTGAATACTATTTTCTGATTGACATTCCTCACAATCATATTGTGGGCCTTGCTGAAAGCCGACGATGCTCGTGCGCAGAACTCGTCCCCGCATCCGGCAGCCGCCTCTTCATAGAAGGCCATCTCGTCAGGCCTGATTCCGGACAGCCGCACCATACCCGACTTGAGCATATATATCTTTCTGATACACTCGCCTGCAAATTTACAAAAAGCTTTTTGTTTCTCACGCGAATCCAGCGCGGACATCTCGTCAGCACAGTCGAGTACCGCGGAAAGGTCACGTGAAAGCAGCCCGTCCATCAGCGAGGTGAACATATCCATCATCAGCACATTGCCGTCTTTCTCCGACAGACTGCGAAGGGCCTCGCCGACACTTCCGGAAGCGAATTCCGCAGCATAGGCGGCTGCTTCCCCGTCAACCCCTGCCAGGGCCGGCAGTGCGGCGGCAATCTCCTCCTTGGTCGCCGGAAGCACCCTTATCAGCTGGCAGCGGGAGGAAATCGTCTTGAGAACCCTCTCAGGAGAATGCGTTATGAACATGAACAACGTCTTCTCCGACGGTTCCTCCACTATCTTCAGCAGGCGGTTCGCCGCCTCGGTCTGCATCTTCTCCGGAAGCCATATTATCACGGCTCTGTATCCTTCTGAAAATGAAGACAATGACAATGCGTTCAATATATTCTTCGCCTCCGCGACAGCTATGTTCGAAGCCTTCTTCTCTATTCCGAGGGCTTCATACAGCTCGTTCTCCATGAAATATGGATTCCTCGCGAAAAGTTCGCGCCACTGCGTCAGGAAATTGTCCGAAGTCACTTTTTCCCCGGCGACCGGGAAAACGAAATGGATGTCTGGATGGATGAGCTTGGAAATCTGGTTGCACACCGGGCAGGTGCCGCACGAATCCCCGTCCCCGGAAGACTTGCAGTTCAGATACTGAAGAAATGCAACAGCCAGCGCCAATGCCCCGCAACCTTCGTTCTCATGAAAAATCATGGCATGGGGAACCCGGCCGCTGTCAGCCATCCTGACCAAAGCCTTCTTAACATCAGCGTTCCCTATGACATCCCCGAACTTCACGACTTTCTCTCCCCTACGAAATCAGCTATCTCACAGAGCATTTCAATATCTTTTCCGGAGCCGAGCGCCCGGAGGAAAATCTTCGCGTTGTCCACATACTCCTGAAGTCTCGCACGGGCATAGTCAATGCCTCCGTTCGTCTTGACGAAGTCGATTATCTCATCACGGTGCTCCGCAATGGAACCTGTATCGGACAGCTTGTGACGTACTGGGTCAGCCGTCTCCTTGTCCACCGAGGCAAGTGCTCCGAGCAGAGGAAGAGTAATCTTTCCCTCCATGATATCTATGCCGACAGGCTTGCCTATGGCCTGTCCCCCGTCATAATCCAATATATCGTCCTGTATCTGGAAAGCGATTCCCAGGCTGCGTGCATAATTCTTGACAGCCTTCCTCTTCTCCGGAGAAGCCCCGACGGATATTGCGGCCGAAACGGCTGCAGCCTCGAACAAAGACGCCGTCTTGCTGAATATAATCCTATAATAATCAGGTTCTTTCGTATCACCCGAAGCTGCTTTCTGGAGCTGAAGCATTTCGCCTTCAGCAAGGTCCGAAAGGGTCTTGGAGAATAGGCGGATCACCTGGGATGAGGAATTTCCGCACTGGAGAATATTGTTCATCGCCTTCACGAGCCAGAAATCGCCCAGCAGTACCGATGCCCTTCCGCCGAGAAGCGACATCACGGTCGGATTACCCCGGCGCTGTGTACTCCCGTCAGCTACGTCATCATGAAGCAGCGTGGCATTGTGCAGAAGTTCCGCCGCCGCAGCATATCGTATCGTATCCTCCGTAATGAACCCGCCGGAACAGGCTCGCGCGACGAGCAGGGAGAGGACAGGGCGGAGTTGCTTGCCGGAATGCCGGAGCAACGACTCATTGGTCTTGTTGAGCAGGACAATGTCCGATGCCAGCGACTCGCGGATGACTTTGTTCACCCGGTCAAGGTCTGTTTTCAGATATTCTTTTACGCCGCAGAAATCCATATCAAATCATAGCTTCAAGTTCCCCGACCGTGGACGGGAAAGAAATCAATTCCCTCGAGCCGGAATCAAGCATTCCGGTGGAGACGTAATAGTCCAGGAGTTCGATCAACTTGTCATAAAATCCACCTATGTTCAGGGCATATATCCTCCCGGAATATTTCCCGAGCTTGGCCAGGGTCAAGGTTTCCACGAGCTCGTCGAGAGTGCCTATGCCTCCCGGCAGGGCAACTGCCACGGATGTACCTTCACGCATCTTCTCCTTGCGCTCCGACATGGTATCGGTCCAGACAAGAGTCGTAAGACGCGGGAAGGTGTATTCTTCCATGAATCTAGGAAGTATGCCAACATGCTTCCCTCCGCAGCTCTCGACTGCCCCGGAAACCACTCCCATGGTACCTTTCACGGTACCTCCCGAGACTATCGTATAGCCCTTCGCACAAGCAGCACGGACAAATTCCGCAGCCGCCTCGTTGAATTCAGGAGCAATACCGCTGCTGGCGGAGCAGAATATCACAAGTTTCTTTTCCCCAGGCATGTCAGAACAGGTAAGCGATGGAGATGGTAACTCCGTTGAAACTCTTGCCGTCCTTGAACGCGTCCTTGATCTGCGCCCCGACATTGTTCATCTTGCCGTTCTCATTGTACAGGGAGCCCAGATTCCAATAGTACTTGATGGATGCCTGGAGTTTCCAGATGTCCACTCCGGCTCCGAGGCCGAGTCCGTATTCCCAACGCGCAAGACCTGCCTTCTCGAATGAGGTGGTCTTCTCGGACACTCCTTCAAATGAACTTTTGGCCTTGGCCTTCACGCCATAGCCCACAAACGGCTCTGCAAATATGTACGGCCGGAAAGCCACGAGGTCCGGTCCCCACTGGACCTGGACCGGAATCTCCAGATAACTCACCATGGCATTGACGTCGGAGATCTCAGCCTCACCAAAGTTGAGTTTCGTTCCTTTGGCCTGATAAAGGATTGACGGCTGGATTGCGAAGCCGAGAGCAATCGGCAGCTGGGCCGTGAATCCGAAATGGTATCTGCCCACGGAGTTGGCGTTCCATTCCTTGACTTTGGCCGAGGAGGAAGTGAAACCTGCTGTCACACCGGCCCTGGCATGGCCCCTGGATGCGGCAAAGCCGTCCTGCGGCAAAATAGTCATTGCGAAAACTGCCGCAACGACGAGAGCTGTCATACGTTTCATGATTTCGAGTTTTAGATGTCTGCAGTCGTTTAGAGAAGGGCGTCAATCTTGGCCGTGATAGTTGCTTTTGGAGCAGCTCCCACGAGACGGTCCACCATCTGTCCGCCCTTGAAGAACAAGAGGGTAGGTATGCTGCGGATACCGTACTGGGCGGCTATCTCGTCGCAGTCATCAACATTGCATTTCACGATTTCGGCTTTGCCCTCATATTCGGAAGCAATCTCGTCCACCACCGGAGAGAGAGCACGGCAAGGGCCGCACCATGTAGCCCAGAAATCCACTACTACCGGAAGAGCTCCGGCGATAATATCCGAGAAATTCTCGTTTGTCACTACTTTTGCCATAATAATTCTGTTTTAGAGTCAACTATTCCACAAATATAAACAATTGGTGCGTCTTTCCAAAAAAACGCACCAATCAGTTCTATCTGTTTGAAGGCAGCGGGCTGCCTGCTGTTTCAGTATCAGAATGCCTGCGCGGCATCCCATGTGAACGCCCTCAGGCCGAGCATCGGGGTGGTCTCATCCTTGGCTTTCAGGTCCTCAAGGATGCCTGCCAACTTGTCCTCGTCGACGAAAACGAGGATGCCGTGATTCTGCTCCGGCCAAGCGTGATTGCCATAATGAGGGATTCCGTCTGTAGAACCGCGCCCGTCAATATTCAGCCAGCGAGTGAAACCTCTCTGTCCGTGGGCGTCCAGGACCTCAACGATTTCCTCGTTGTATGCCTGATTGTATGATATAAATATTGCTTTCATAACTGATTCATTATTATTTTGCTGCGGCAAGCTTAGCTGCCTTCTTCGCTTTGCGCCTCTCCTGCCTTGTGGCGAATACACAATATACGGTAGGAATCAGCACGAGGGTCACGAGGGTGGAGATGGAAAGTCCCCATGCCACTGTCACACCGAGTGACACCCACATCTCTGAACCTTCACCTGTTCCGATTGCCATCGGGATCATACCGAGGACGGTGGTCAGGGTGGTCATGAGAATAGGACGGAGACGGCTCCTGGCTGCCTCGACTGAAGCTTCGAGGATGCCCATTCCCCTCTCACGGAGAAGGATGGTGTAGTCAATCAGCACAATACCGTTCTTCACCACGATACCGATGAGAATCAATATACCGATGAGGGCTATGACGCTGAGTGCGGTATCCGTGATCCAGAGTCCGAGAATCACGCCGACGAATGCGAACGGCACTGAGAACATGATGACGAACGGACTCATGAACGACTCGAACTGGGATGCCATCACCATGTAAACCAGGATAATGATCAGGAGCATGAGAATACCGAGGCTCGTGAACATTTCCATCTGGTCCTCGAAGTCTCCGGCAATCTGTACTGAAAGCTCCGAAGGGATATCCATATTGTTGATGATCTGGTTGGCTGCTGCCACACCGTCGGACATCGCATGGTCGTCAGATATGATACCCTTTACGGTGATTAACCTCTGCCTGTTCTTGCGCTCGATGGTAGGAGGAACCTCCGTCTCGATGACATTGCCGAGGTCCTTCACCCTGATCGGTGAGCCGGATCCAGAGTAGATGATGATATTTTCGATATCTGCGACACTCGTCCTGTAATTGCGGGCATATCTTACCCTGATGTCGTACTCGTCACCGTCCTCACGGTAGTAGGAGTTCACTGAACCGCTCATTGCAGCGCTCACTGCGGCAGCCGCAGTAGTGGAGTTCAGACCGTTTGCGGCAAGCTTGGCCCTGTCGAAATCCACCTGATACTCAGGGGTATACTGGTCACGGCTGAGGGTAACCTCGGTGAATGCAGGATCAGCGAGAAGTTTCTCCTGAATCTCCTTCGCAACGGCGTCTGTGGTCTCGAAGCTGTAGCCGTAAATCTCAACCTCGACAGAAGGGGCACTTCCGGCTCCTCCCATACCCTCGGATACGGTAGCCTTGTGGATTTCAGGATATTTGTTGATGTTCTGGCGCACAATCTCGGCGATTTCACCGGTCGAACGCTCCCTGTCCTCCATACTTCCGAGGTTCACGTACATCGAAATGATGTTGGAACCGTTGGTACGCATACTTGCCATGGCGTTGTCGGAATCGGCCTGTCCGAACGTGTAGCTGCAGACGGTCATCTCAGGGATGTCGCGCACGAAGTCATTGTAGAGGCTTGCTGCGACAGCTCCGGTAACTTCCTGTGCCGTACCCGCATTGAGCTCGAGGGAAACGGTAACGAGGCCCTGGTCTGTCTTAGGGAAGTACTCGCTCTTGAGTTTCGGTCCGAGAACCACCACGAATGCCACGAGAATGCCGAAAGCTGAGAATATGACTGTCTTCCTGTGACGCACGGCCCAGTTGATCACCTTGGCATAACCGTTGGAGATGGCATTCAGGCCCTTGTCGATAGGGGTAAACAGCAGATTGTGAAGCTTTCCTTTCTTAGGATTGGCCTTGAGCATCCTCGAGCACATCATCGGCACGAGGGTGAGCGCGGCTGTGGTGGACACGATCATGATGAAGCTGACGATGAAGCCGAGCTGACGGAACATGATTCCAGCCATACCGGTCACCATGGTCAGAGGCAGGAACACGCAGAGCATGGTCAATGTCGAAGCGATGATGGAGATACCCACCTCACCGGTTCCATGCACGGCGGCCTCCTTCGGATTCTCTCCCCTCTCAATATGAGTGGTAATGTTCTCCAATGCCACGATGGCATCGTCCACAACCATGCCGATCGCAATGGAAAGCGCAGACATTGAGATGATATTCAATGTATTGCCTGTAGCGAACAGATAAATCAGGGACGCCAGCAGGGAAATAGGAATCGAAATGATGACGATGAACGTTGCCCTCCATCTTCCGAGGAAGACATACACGACGAGCATCACGACGAGGAAGGTGATCAGGATGGTCTCCTTCAGGGAGTTGATGGTATTGATGATGTTGTCGGAGCTGTCCATCACATTCGTGAGCTTCACGTCCGGCGGAAGGGTCTCCTGTATCTTGACAAGCTCCTTCTTCACGGACCTGATCACGTCCACCGTGTTGGCTCCGGTCTGTTTCTGGATGGAGATCTGGGCGGCACGGATTCCGTTGGTGATGGCCTCCTGCTCCTTTTCTGCCATGTCGTCCACTATCGTTGCGACGTCACGGAGATAGATGGCATTTCCGTCACGGTATCCGAGAACGATGTCGAGAAGCTCTGACGGGTCCTTGAACTCCTTCTGGATACGGAGGGAATATGTCTCCGAACCTATGTCGATGTTACCGCTCGGAACGTTCCTGTTTTCGTATGCGATGATGGATGAGACCTGGGAAATTGACAATCCGTAAGCCTGGAGCTTGTGAGGGTCGCAATATACCTGAATCTCACGGGTAGGAGCTCCCGACACGTTCACGGAGCCTACACCCTTGACTCTGGCGAGAGGCGTGGAAAGCTTGTCGTCCAGAATCTTGTTCAGTCCCGGCAGACTGTGTTCAGCGGTAGCCGACATGATGTAAATCGGCAGGTCATCCATACTGAACTTGAAAATCACAGGCGTCGAAGCCTGGTCCGGAAGCGAGGAATTCAGGAGGTCCAGCTTATCCCTCACATCATTCGTCGCGACGTCGATGTCCACTCCGTAATTGAATTCCAGAATAAGCATCGAAATGTTTTCCTTTGACCTCGAGGTAATGTCCTTGAGGTCGCTCACACCGTTAAGTCCGTTCTCGAGGACCTTGGTGAGGTTGGTCTCTATATCGGCAGCACTTGCACCCGGGTAAGCCGACATCACCATGATGACATTGGCATCGAAGTCCGGGAACTGCGCGATAG
>SFNZ01000118.1 GCA_004552615.1 Bacteroidales bacterium
GGTATATTTAACCACCTAGTAACACGAACCCCTCCCATTCGTAATAATCGTGTTACTCGATGGTATTCGACAATTGCCGACCATCGCACGATCATATTCGGGAGGGGTAGTTACTTAACGATTGTTATCAAATATTGTAAGTCAGATTGACGAATGCGAACAGCGTGTTTGCATCCTCGTAACGCATCCGGCCGAGAGCTATATCGTTCTCGATGCCTAGCCTCGTTACAGCCGGGATCAGTGCGACCTCGTCGCTCAGATCCTTCGGGTCCGTAACATACATCACAGTAGCAGATTTAATAATATTGCGTTCCTGCTTCGCTATCCTCATTCCGCCCGTAGTCGTATAGATCCTGAACCATTTACCATAAATGTTCAATGCCCACCTATCCGGAACGGCACCCTTCGGAATCCTCCGGATGAGCTTATGCATTTCATCCTCGTCCTCATCTGCGTAATCCCCATAATGCGCAGCCGCATATGCCTTATTCCATGCGCTTTCCTTCGCGATCGCACAGCGATAACCGCGGCACCGCTCGATGGCCACGCCTTTATCTTCCCAAACGGTAACATCCTGTTTCGGGTCCGGGTAGATCTCGAACCCCGCGAAGTAGGGATTACTCAGGGCGACAAAGTTCGACGTGCAGATACACCTACACCCTTCGCGTCCGGAGAATACCGTCTTAGTAAGGCTCATCAATCCTTTAAGCGCCCCCTTCATATAGCGGCGGTCCTCGGGGATAAACTCATCGAACAGGATCAGATCTACATCCGGATGTGCCGGCCCTCTTCTCGAGGAGTATGTACTCAGGCTTTGAAATTTAATCACGAGCTCGCCGCTCGGGTCGTGAACGCCGTCGGCCTTGCAGCTCCAAACATGCTTATCATCCTCGTCATGGATCCAGCCGAATTCATAGGCATCGTTCAGAAAATCCGCCTGGAAATTGGCGGCTTCCATAGTCCTCAGAACGTCACGGACCCACATGGTCTTACGCCGGTATTTCTGCCACAGCACTAAAGCGATGTGCAGCGCGACATCCGTTTTACCGATACGGCGGGCTCCGATCATGAACCAGATAGGGCATCCGCGAGCCTTCTTAAGCAGCTTAAGGAAGCTCGCCCATCCGTCGTTATCTCCTATGTCCTCCTCGATGACCCTGTCGAGGTAACACACCGGGTAAGACATGACGTCCGACATTGTCAGACGCTCCTGGATAAACGTATTTTCAATCCATCGTCATCTATCTTATGCGTGTGTCCCTCGAGGATGACGCCTCCGGGCACTCTCCTTGGGAGTAACTTGAGAGTGTTAACATCATCCGGGTCTTTGCCTGCGTCTTTGTACATCTCCCGCAGCCATTTACTCTTGATAGTATAATGCGCATCGCCGAGCTCCTCCCCGAATATCCTCGTAGGCTTATCGAGCAACTCGACCCACATTCCATAAGGCAGGTCGTCCGCCCGCTTAGGCTGCGGCACACCTGCGCATGTGACTTTGAACCTGTCGAGAGGCTTCTCGGCATTCCGGAACACCTCGATGTATCTTTTGAATCCGCCTTCATAGATCTCGTTCGGCCGGCTCTCGAGGTCCCACATCCCTAGATCCTTCCCGTATCCGCCGAGAGGCTCGCCGAGATAGATCACGGAGTCGGTGTCGCAATGCAGGACCGAATCCACGCCGTAGGCATCTACGACCTTCCTCACCCGGTCCATAAGCTCCCTTCTGGCCCATGCGGTGACGAACATCGCATAAGGCAGATACGCAGAAGGTTCTCCCTTCTCCTCGTGGGTCCTCCATATGGGCTCGTTCGTCTCCTCGTCCATGACGAGCTCCGTATGGGATTCGTCCGGGATCAGTGCGAAGCGGCCATAGGCCGCGTTGAGCATCCTCTTAGCATGTTCCCTCTCGGCGCTTCCCTTCTTGGCCTTCTTCTTCTCGGCCCCCCACTTTTCGATATATTCAGTCAATACTCCGGTACGCTGCTTGAAGGCCCAGAATTCCCCGGCGCATGTATCTACTTCGATGTCGTAGTCGATAGAGAGATTCTCCCAATCCACGCACGTCAGTGTAAGATCGTGCCATTGCTTACAGTCCTCGATGTGTTGGCCGTATTCGACATCTTCCCCGCAGTAGTCGATGCCATTTTTAAAGGTGAACCATGGGATATGCCCATCCTTAATGTGCAGTTTTACGCGCATCTTCCCGACCCATAATCCGGATTGAGGTTTGACCGGTCCCATATAGATCGGGTCGCCGACCGGCAAAGGCTTTTGCAGCATCACACCCGGGAACATGCTGACCTTGTCCTCGTGCGTAATGGGACCTCTATGATGGCCCTTGTTCCTCGATATGTTGATGCCGCCAAAATACCCATCACGGAGGATGTCGTCCAATTCCCGGGTCAGGGGAGGAAACAGCTCCTTCCACAGCGGAATGCCTATCATATTCCTCATATCGGCCCAGGCATCTCCGGAAGTGGTCGCATGCTTGAACCCGCCTCCGTGCCAGAATTCGCCCGCCTTGGCGCAGATCCTCGCATCACGGATAACGTACTTCCAATCCTCTTCCGAATCCAGATCTAGAGCAGCGGACCATCCGGGCTTGAAGTCCGGGTCGATGTTCTCGAGTTTCGGGTAGTCGAGGGCGTCCCCGAGGCTGCGCAGATTGCCCTGCCACTTTTTCGCGGAGTCACGGAAGATGAGGATGCGGTTATTGACCTCCACGGAGACCTGGATGGGCTGACCGTTCCGGAAGATGGGAGTGAGCTTCGCGCCATACTCCTCTTGGAGATTCCATAGGACGATCCTGAGAAACTCGAGGTCGTACTTGAGGTTGTGGATGTAGATATATTGGTGCTCGCGCGACCTTCCCAGGGTGCGGAGCCTGTGCAGCAATGCGCGGGTATCCGTACCTTTGTAGGTTCCGGCCTTGCCGGTGATCACCCATTGCACTATCCAGGCGGTATTACCGTCGTTGTCGGTCTCGGTGTCGAATCCCCAGATCATGAGCTCACTCCCATGTATGTCTCGATTCTTTTGACAAACTGATAAAGCCATACGGATACGTCGGACTTGTGCGGTTCGTCGTTCTCCCCGTGATAGTTAAAGAACACCTCGAAGATATAGGCGTCCTGTTTGTATCCTTCGTAGATGGCCTCGTCCGAGAGGGCCAGGATCTTCTGCTTCAACGCCTCCGGAGCCACCGATAACGCGGCGGCCTTCACCCTGCGGGCGAATTCTGCGATGACGAGTTTCTCGACCTCCGGGAATTCCGTTCCGTCGAATTCCTCCGCCTCGTCGATGCTTGCGGCGGTCTTCGCACCTTCCCGGGGCTTCGTTCCGGACGGAGACCTCGGTCTCTTCTGCGAGGGCTTCGCCATCCCGTCCGCCTTCCTCTTGGCGGCTGCCTTCCTCTTGTTCCTATTGGCCTCCGCCTTCGCGATCTTGGCGGCCTCGGTCTTGGTGAGGTTCCTAGAGAGACTGCCGACACGGCGGCCGTTCTTCCCGTAGACCGTATTTTTCCGGAAGGTGTAACCTTCGGGCGCCAGTTTTCCGTTCGATTTGTATACCAGGTCTCCGGAAGGCGAGATCGTGAATTTAGTCAGTTTGGCCATGAATTACCACCATTGGAGGATGTTTCGGCGATCAGCGATCGCCGACATCCCGAACGAGAGCGTTCGGGATTCGTCGCAGGCAGAAGGAACGTACCGCGCTAAGGTGAACGCCGCTTACTCTCTTCCCTCGGCCGTTCGGCCTGCGGGAAGGAGGTAACCCGCTGCCTTTCCGCCGGTGCCCGCGTCAGTCGGCCTCCTCGAGGTCCGCCACATCCCACTTGATCGGCTTGCCGTCCTTCTTCTTGTCCATCTCGAACGGGATGAACTTGAGCTCTCCCTCGGGCGCCTCGACATGATAGATCCTGTCGCCGAAGCGGTTGACCTCGTCGCATTCCCTGTCGAGGTCACCCGTAAAGAGAGTCACGATCCTAGGCGAGTTGGTCCTTACGAGTACGGCCTCGCCGGATGCGGTGCGGAGCTGCATCGCTATCTGGCGGTCGGGTACGGGCTGACCCTGCTTCGGACCCTTCTTGTAGAGGATGACCTCCCCGTTCTCGTCCTTCTTGTCCTTCTCGAGGATGGCGGCCTTCTCGATGGAGAAGGTCTCCGCCACATCCTTCCAATCCTTCTTGACTCCGTCGAATCCTTCCGGGAGTCCTGTCATAATGTTCCTCATCTCGCTTAGCTTCATTCTTCCACTTCCGTTAATCTTGAAACGATCCATTGATTCCTGCTCTTGTGTCCGCCCTTGGCGGAGAGGAGGTATCTCCCGTAATTCTCCGAGATCCTGGACTCCTCCTCCGGAGTCACGGACAGATATATCCTGATGGTTCTGTTCATGCTTCTCCTATCCCACAAATGTGTTTTAGGGTTTAAACCCTTCGCCCTTCGGCGGCTTCACATAGCCGACGAATTCTATAAAATTGATTTTCTTGGTCCTGATCCAGATCGGTGTGAGGTGAGCATCCCAGTAGCTCTTTTCGACATCCGGATGATACTCCCGGACCTCGATCCAATCAGGTATCCTCTGTGCCGTGTCTATCCGGTGATCCGTGACTACGTCGATTTTTCCGTAGCAGGCGCCGATATGGATGATGTAACGCAGCATAGGCGGTTGGAGCGGTGCGCTCATTGTGACCCCTCCCAAAGGCTATCCTTCTCTGAACGTTCGTATTCCTCCTCCTTCTCCGCCTGCTGCATGATCGCGCGGGCGGTGAACGCTTCCTCGAGACCGCGCTCGAGAATGAAATCCATCGCCCCGGCGATACCGGTCCGGTACTGGTCGGCCAGGCCGACGACGTCCTCGTAGCGGTCGCAGAGGAACGATATGACCCTGTTGACGATAAGGCAGGAGTCGAGGGCTCCGATCTTGCGGTCGATCGCGGGCTTGTCGGTCGTCATTCCTTCGCCTCCTTGATAGTAAGGCGGAGCTTAGGATTGCCGCGCTGAACCAACTCGCGAACGTTCTCCATTCCTTGACGGCTTCCACGGGCTAGTACGATCTCATTGCTGTCAGTACCTGCCACAAGCTTGTACTCGGTCATTCCTTCGCCTCCTTCCTGTTATCGCTGCACATTACCTTAGGATTCACGGCACACCCAGAGAGGTACAGAGTGAAATCGAAATAGCATGTAGGGCAGAGATAGATGAGAGTATCGTTTAGCTTTACGCCTGTCATGAACATGTTAACGGATTTGCACCGGAAACACGCCACCTTTTCGGTCATCCCATCACCGCCTTTACATCGCACTTAATGCCGCTCAGGTTCTCGCCGACCAGAAGGACGCAGCCGATCTGCGCCGCATAGAGGCCGCAGGCTCTGCCGTTGTCCTTGCGGAAGGCGCGGTAGATCTGCACCTTCATATAAACGCTGTGCTGCTTCCAATCGACATGCCCGCGGTAGCTGCTGAAGCGCCGCCTTGCCAAGGCGGTACCGGAGCAGGGGAGACCCTCGTCTATCATTGTGACCACATCCTGAGCGAGAATCTATGTCCGGTCCCCTCGGCGAGGCGTTCCGCGATTTTCGCGGCCTCGTTCAGGTCGCCGAGATAGTAGCATGGGTCGTCGATGTTTCCGTAATCCTCGATCTCGCCGTATGCCTCGCTCTCATTGACGGCATGGCGGCCGCGCGTCTCGTCGTAGATCTTGAACTTCATTCCTTCACCTCGCGGATGGTGCCGTAAGGTCCGCATGCGCGGTATTCCTCGTTGGCTATCTCCTCGTCGTCGCCTTCCCAGATGGTCCAGCCGCCGTATCTCACGATCCACATATTCATTCCTTCCTTTGCGCGGTTCAGGCCGCGTCCCTGCAACCACATTAGTTGCAATTACACAATGGCACCTTTCATATAAATAACCTTCTGTAAGTAACACGTTTATATCTAAAAGTAATACTGATATATACCGAGGGAGCGGAAAAGCGCAGGAAACCCCTGATCCGCACGGTCGCATGCTTTCGACATCATCCCTCGGCCAACGCGCAGCTGCGCCGCGCTTTGTGCTCGGCGCTCGCCTGCGCACCAGGTGATAAACATGACAGGAAATCCACCCGACGAAGGAATCCCGGCCGGCGGCGCCGTCGATTACGCCAAGATCATCGACGAGCTGAAGGCGGCCAATGTCGCATTGGTCGAGAAGGTCAACGCCCTCGAGGAGAGGTCCAAGGGCTTCGACCAGAAGATTACGGCCCTCTCCGGCGAGGCAGCCAAGGCCAACGCCGCCAAGAAGGACGAGATCGAAACTAAAAAGAGAGAATTCGACGAGTCTTATGAAAGAGCCATGGAGTCGCTCGGATTCCGCGTCAAGAAGGAGTAAGTAAAATGTCCGGATTCGACAAATTCGCAGGCCAGGAGATCGCCTCCGGAGTGAGGAAGAACGAGCCTATCATGGCCTTCGAAGAGGAAGCGACGGCGACCAAGCTCGCCAACATCGCAGCCGTTCAGGGCTTGCTGCCTAAGATCTCCAAGATCATCGTGCACGAGACCCGCATCAAAGAGGGGAACCTCGACGCATACTTCAAGAAGGGCGCCATGCCCTACGGCGCCGGCATCGAGCATATCGGCTTTATGGACGGTGCCGTAAATGCCAAACAGTCCGGGAGGTGCGTCCCCTACGGGAACGCGGCCGCGGTCGGTCAGCTCGACGTGATAAACCTCGCGTGGAGCCTCAACATATCCGTATGGGACCGTGAGATCAGCCAGAACGTGTTCTCGGCCTCGGAGGTCGGCGACTATGTGGCGCAGAAGCTCCGCACTCCGTACAAGACCCTCGCCGGGCTCAAAAGGAACGCGGAGATTCAGCTCGTATCCGATGTCATCGACGGTACCAGGAGCGTATCCAGCCATGAGAGCTCCGACGGGACCGGAAACTCCGTAACCTACGCGCCCAACATCAAGGGATACGCAGGCCAGATCGCGGATACCGGTATCGTTATGCCCGCACTGACGCAGGGTAGCCTCCCCGCATTCGCGAATGCGTCCGACGCCATGAGCCTGGTCAAGACCCTTCAGGACCGCGCGGCCGAGATGATGGAGGAAGGTACTTCCTACTCGAAGCTGGGAATCAACACTTTCTGCATGGAGGCCCCGCTGCTCATCATGGAGACCAGAGTACTTAACGCACTGGACAATGCCTGGGCCCTCGACGGTGCGGCCAAGCAGATACCTACCAGGACCGCCCGCGAACCGCGAATTCCTCAGGACCTTCTCGGAGATCGTGGAGATCCCCGCCTTCGCCGAGCTTCCGACCAACACATCCTACAGTAAGAAGAGGCTCGGAGCAGTACTCCTGGACAGGGATTCGCTCTCCGAACAGATCGCATGGGACAACATCGAGAGCCAGAGATGTACCGAACAGAGGATGACCGGTTACAACCTTGCCGGAGCTTCCGCCCTCGGAGTGTACCGCGGAAACCCCGCCTGCGGCGTACTTTTCAACACCGCCTGAGGTGCATCATCATGTGCGCGAACATCTGGAAGATAGGTATCCCCAAGGATACCCTCATCGGTATCCTGGAGAAACTCGACGCGGACGTGGATGGGTTCATCACCATCGGCGAGGTCCGTGACGTGCTGAAGCGTTACGGAAAGGACGCGAAATCCAGCCTCAAATCCTCTATCATGATGAGGAGACCGTAATATG
>SFNZ01000042.1 GCA_004552615.1 Bacteroidales bacterium
CTCCATATTGTAGTCATAGACGAACCTGAGGGACACACCTCTCGGACAGCCGCTCTGGTCTTCGTAGATGCTGTTGCAGGAAATGGCACCGGCCACCGTCAGGAGGGCCGCAGCCCACCTGATGGTCACCGATGATATTACACTTTTGAAATTCATTGTATTGGAACTCGTTAGAATACGATGTTGTTGATACGTACAGTCCAAGGGAGGACTTTGACGCTGACGGTGAAGTAGTACTCTACAGACTCATCCGGCTGTTCAGGTGTCTCTGGATCCGGATCCGGGTCTGGGTTTTTAGGGTCATCCTGATAAGGATGTCCAAACAGATTAATGTTGGTTACTGAAAGTTTGTATACATTGTTTCTTACAGTAGCAAACTCCATCGGACCCATCTTAGCATTATTACCATTATCATTGTGACGATTCCAGTAATAATATGTAGTAAGGTACTTACCATTCTTTGGAGTGAAACGCTTGAATCCTGCACTTGCAAGAGCAGTTACTTCATTAAAGTCTGCGGTCAATCTTGCAGCTTCAACTTTATCATAAGCCTGACGCAGAGTATAATTTGGATTCTCAGTACTTTCAGCAGCAGCCTTGACCATATCCCAAGTACCATAAAGAACATTGCCGTAAACAAAAATAGGAGCAGTATGAGTTTTGAAAACATCTTTCAATGCCTGTGGAGCATCGTCAGCAGGTGAAATCTCACCTTTGAAAGCAACCGCAGTTGTTACACCTTTAATCTGCTCGTCTACGCCAGGGATGGTGTTCTCAGTAGCATATTTCCAGATTTTATAGTTACCAGGAGTGTAATTATCATCTCCTTCAGTTGGAATCTCTGTCCAAGCATAACCAGATTCATTAGCGTTATTGAATGGATAGTACATTTCTGCAGTTCCAGTTTTCTTACTGTTCCAATCAACATCTACAACATAATTGGTCTTGGTTTCAATGCCACCGACAGTGATTGTAGAAGGTGTTGCATCAGGGGATACGCGCTTGAAATCATAGAATACCTGTTGGCAGGAGTAGTATGAGCTTTGAGATTAGAAATAGTAACCTTATTATTAGTGCCTGTGCTGGTCATTAAGAAATTGCTAGATTTTGCGATGCTTTCTGTAACATCAGGTGTGGCGACTGTTGAAGATGAATTATTCACATTAAAAGAGGCAGGCATTGAACCATTCGCATAGATATATACATCATAGTTTGCGCCTTCAGTAAGCTCGCTTGACTCAAAGGTGGCTACAAACACTCTTCCCGTCTCCCCTTCTTCTGCTTGAACAGCAGTAATATTTTGAGCAGCAATAGTGACAAGTTTGTCTGTAAGAATCAAATCGATCGTGTTGACAGCATTCTCAGAATCAAAGCCTACCTCATAATCCGGATCTGCATCTGAGGTTCCATCATCTTCTGTCTGGCTCTTGGTCATCACATTTGCGATTTTAAAGCCAAGATAGACTTTCTCACCTCCTTTCTGCGAGTTGATCTCCTCAGGAGATTTCTCGCATCCGATAACAGCCAGCATCGCAGCTGCCATCAGGAATGAATACCTTTTCATTAGAAATAAATTTTTTGTGATTAATATTACAATAATAACTGATTATCAATGATTATCTTCCACCGAGAGCCCTGAGGGCATTCTCGGCCGTCTCGCACCCGGCGTCGGCTGACTTCCTGAACCAGGTGGCTGCACCGGCCTCATCCTCTGACAGATAAGCCCATACGCCCCTGAGATAGTCGGCCTCCGGAGAATCTCCCGCCTTGGCGAGATAGCCCGGAACCCTGTCGTAATGCCCGGCATTCATCTCGGCGCTCGCAGCATTCAGGTTGGCCGCCTCGTCGTCAGGATAGAGGGTCACGGCCACGTCGAACACTCTCGCGAACTCCGGACTGCCTTCCTCGTACTTCGAGGAGAGCATATAGAACTCGTGGAGGCTCAACTTGCCCGGAGAGTCGAGGAACACCCTCTCTATCTCGTCCACGTCGGTGAAGCTCCTGATGGTGTAGTCTATCGTGTAGTCGCTCCGGCGGAGTCCGGGATAGCAGTTTGCAAGGAGGAACTTGTATTCGGCAGGATACCTCGACTTGAGAATCCATTCCTTGGTGTCCGGATCGCGGTCAGTCATGTCGATGATCTCGAGGATGGCCTGCCTGTTGGTTATTGCGGATGAGACAACATATTCCCTCAGGCCTTCCCAGTTCTCCGGCTCGTAAGATGTCTGGATGAAATCGGACGGGAACTGATAAAGTTCTGATACATAGTGCTTCAGGGCATCAGTCCTGCCCTTGGCGAGCCTTGCATTGTTCTCGTAAGGGCTCTCAGGAGATGCGAATCCCTTGATGGCCACTTTCCTTATCTCGATGTCGCCGTCTCCCTTCAGGGTGTCGAGGGTGGCGAGAATCTTCGCGAGCTCGACGCGGTTGTTCCTGTAGTCAGGATAGATGACGGTCTGGGATACAGGGAAATCTATGTATGCACGGCCCTCGATATGGCGGGACTTGGTCCTCTCCACTACAGGTGCCTTGAAGATGAACTCCGGGACGAATCTCGAGAATCCGCCCACTTTCACGATGTCCTCGTACCTGAGGTCGTTGCAGCATCCGTACACCTGCCTGAGGAGTTCGAGCTCGGAACCGTTCATCCAGTCGCCGTAAGGCACTGTCTCGTACCAGTCCCAGTACTCAGGCATCTCCTCGCGCCTGAGGCTGTTCTCCCTGAATCCGTCAGGGATGCGTTTCTGGTTTCTTTCGTAGTAGAACCATCTCCTGCGGCCGTAGAATCCGACCGTAGAGAGGGTCAATGTGTCGTGCCCGTTCACGAGACGCGGGGTGAGGGTGACGAGGGAATTGCTCTTCACGTCCATGTCCGCGAGTGAGACCGACAGGTCGATGTCCATCATGTTACCGTTCCGGGTGAGCTTCCAGGCGGAAGGCTCAGCCATATAGCCCTTTACAGCCTGCGCGGAGGCTCCGGCAGCGACAAAAGCAGAAAATGCGATGATTATCAAGCGTTTCATTGAGCCACCTTCATTTTAGAAGACATATACAAGGTTGATGGCGGCTTTGGTCAAGCCGAAATAGTGGTGCGCCACGTCGGTGTCGAGCTTCGAGCCGCATTTTTCGCACTCATAGACGTCGGAGAGGAAATAGGCGTAGCCGGCGCCGACCTCGAATTCCATGTTCCAATGTCTTCCGAGAATGACGGCGTAACCGTATGATATTCCGGCTCCTGCGAACCAGCCTTCGTAGCGTCTGTCCTTGAGTTTGGAGAAATCAGGGCCGAGCCAGGCGATCTTGTCGTCAATTCCGGCTCCTGATGCATTATAGATACCTCCGTGACAATGTATGCCGAGGAAATGGCCCGCGAACCTGTCGCAGAACCAGAATCTGGCCTCGGGCTGGAGGAATGCGTGCTTGCGGAGATTGCCGTTGTAGAATTTCCACGGCATATAGTTGCCCGATACGTCGAGAGTCCAGCGCGGAGCGAGCCCGACTTCCAGGCCGAGGTTCGCCGCTGCGAGGGCATCATAGGCAAGATTGCTCTTTATGGCAAATCCTTGCGCGCCGGCACGGGACGGGCAGAGAAATGCGATAGCCACCGCCAATATCATTATCGACCGGTGTACAGTAAAAAACCTTTTCATAAACAACTACACAATACGCAACTTCGGGTGCGGTCAGCGCAACCAAATTTGACTTTTGCAAAAATAATTATTATTTCGGAATAATGTCAAAGAAAATGGCAATTATTTTCGATTCCGTAAGAAAATTTTATCATTTCCGGATTTGGCCGCCAAATTCATAACAGCTTCCATGTCGTTTCGAAAGTATAATTATACAAAATCGAAAACTAAAATCCTTTTAAAAAGGGATGGTTGTTTCCGGAAGATTCCAAATTTCGTATATTTGCATTCCTTAATATTTTACTGTCAAAGATATGAGAGGTGCATTGATCATCTTCACGGCCGCTGCCCTGCTGACGGTGCAGGAGGTTCCGGCCCAGAATTTTTTCTCCTGGTCGGCGAAAGACCGGGAAGCGAAGGTCAGATTCGTATATGACGTGAATTTCGAATATGATTTCGACAACCGCGAGTTCGACAAGGGGAACGAGCTTTTCACGGAATCGGCCACGTTGTTCGGAGCGAGGCTGACGCCGTCCATCGGACTGAGTGCCGGACAGGACGGGAGGACGACTCACAAGATAATGATAGGTATCGACGTGATGAAGGAGTTCGGGAAGAGGCCGGTGAACATAGATGGCAGCCCGGAGGCGGACAAGGGGCTGGAGAACACGAGGCTGTTCCGGGAAATGACCCTGTACTACGGTATCGACTCGAGGCTCGGGAGATGGAACGTGAAGGGATATGCTGGAATGTTCCCGAGGTATTTTTCGGAGGGGGAATATTCGAAGGCATTTTTCTCGGATTCCCTGAGGTTCTATGACAATAATCTGGAGGGGGCTCTCGTGAAGGCCCGCGGCCCGAAGTCGTATTTCGAACTGGCGTTTGACTGGAACGGGAAATTCGGGCAGGACCGGAGGGAGGAATTCATCATGTTCTCCTACGGGAAGCACGAGGTGACCAGCTGGTTTTCATTGGGTTACAGCCTGATGTACCATCATTATGCGAATACTGCGGAGTACGGGAGCGTGGTGGACAACGGACTGGTGCAGCCTTTCGTCAGGTTCGGGTTCGAGCCGTTCACGGGGCTTCAGGACCTTTCGGTGAAGCTGAGCTGGTACCAGGCGCTGCAGAGTGACAGGAGACTGGATAATCCGGGGCGGACTCCCGGCGGCGCCGAGGTCACTATTGGGGTAAGGAACTGGAATGTGGGACTTGAGAACAGCCTGTACACGGGGCGGAACCTGATGCCGTTCTACAACAGTATCGATGACGGGGGCTTCAAGTACGGGCACAATGTTTATACGGGTTCGCCGTTTTACAGGGTGACTCCGTGGTCGACCGGGGAATGGAGCTGCTATGACAGGCTGGAGGTGTATTATGAGCCGCATATTGCTGATTTCCTGGACTTGAGGCTTGCTGTGGTAGCGCATTTTCCTGACGGGTTCAAGTACGGGGGAATGCAGCAGAAGCTGTCGCTTGTGTTCAATCTGGACAGGCTGCTGAATCCGGTGAAGAGCCCGGCGAAGAAGCAGAAGGTGCTGAGAAACCGGAAACGGCATTACATCACTGCAGACGAATTTTTCAGGGGAATCTAATTAATTAAAAAGATAAGTTTTGCAGAGCGAAACAACTGCTTTTGAGGCCTTTAGGCCGATAGTAAGTCCCTTTCCCGGGGAAAGGGATTTAGGAAAAGGGTAGCGTATATTTAGCGCGTGGGCCTTTTGCTCGCATAGCGCAATGAATCCTCTGAAAAACAGCAATTTACGAAGTGATAAACTTGAATTAATCGATATATGAATAGCATTGCAAAGGCGTTGATGGTCATTGCCGCAGCAGCGGCTGCATCAGCATGCACGAACGGTCCGAAGGACGGGGAATACCAGCTCGACCTCCTGACGACCAATGACGTACACGGAAGCTGGTTCGACTCGACTTATGTTGGCGGCCCGGTGAAGACCTCCCTGATGGCGGTCAATTCTTACGTGACGCAGTTCCGCGACTCGCTCGGTAAGGACAATGTGCTTCTGATCGATGCCGGGGACTGCCTCCAGGGGGACAATGCGGCATATTATTACAATTATGTGGACACCCTCTCCCCTCACCTCTTCACCGGCCTCGTCTCCTATATGGGCTACGAGGCGATTGCGGTCGGCAATCACGATATCGAGACCGGTCATCCGGTGTATGACAGGATTGCCAGGGAGCTGGATGCCAAGGGGATTCCTTTCCTCGGAGGCAATGCTTTCAAGGCCGGTGAGGAAGGCAGGAGGTATTTCCCTGTCACCACAATCCTGAAGAAGAACGGGCTCAAGGTGGCTGTTCTCGGATACACCAATCCGAACATCCGCGCATGGCTCGACGAAGGTCTCTGGTCCGGCATCGAGTTCAAGTCCCTGATTCCGGTAGTGCAGGAGGACGTGGACGAGGTGATTGCAAAGGAGCATCCGCATGCGGTCATAGTGGCAGTGCATTCCGGCACGGGTGACGGCGACGGGACAATGTACGAGAGCCAGGGACGTGACCTGCTCAAGAGTCTCAGAGGGGTGGATTTCCTCATCTGCTCTCACGACCACAGGGCGTTGACCATCCAGCAGGACAGTATCTGCCTGATCAATGCCGGAAGCCATGCGAAGAATATCGGGCACGGCAGGCTCAATGTCAGGATCGAAGGCGGCAAGGTGGTATCCAGGGAGCTTTCCGCCGAGCTGATAAAGGTGGACGCACGCAGGGCCGACACCGTGATGAGGGAGCATTTCCGTCCACAGTTCGAGAAGGTCAAGGCGTTCACTGTCAAGGAAGTGGGCACTCTCGACACCGATCTCGTCACAAGGGATTCCTACAAGGGAATGTGTCCTTATATGAACCTGATTCACACCCTTTCTCTCTCCAGCACGGGGGCAAGAATCTCGTTCGCTGCACCTCTGACTTTCAATAGGACGGTGAAATCCGGCAAGCTCATATACAATGATCTTTTTACCATCTATCCTTATGAGAACCAGCTGTTTACGGTAAAGATGACCGGGCAGGAGATCAAGGATTACCTGGAGTATTCATACGATATGTGGATCCAGACTCCATCTCGGGAGAATGGCGGGCACGCCCTGAAAATCCGTGCCGGAGAGGACCAGAGGACCGGCCAGCAGACCTGGCATTTCATCGGCAGGTCATACAATTTCGACTCGGCTGCAGGGCTGGACTACACCGTGGACATCACTCGTCCTGCTGGTTCGAGAGTGTCGATATCCGGCATGGCCGACGGAGGGGCATTCTGCGCTGACAGCACTTATACGGTGGCAATGACATCTTACCGTGCGAGCGGCGGTGGCGGACTGATGAGCGAAGGAGCGGGGATTTCCCCTGACGAAAGCGACTCGAGAATCATCGCGAGATATCCGGAAATGCGCGTACTCCTGTACGAGTACCTACAGAAAAACGGCAGCATCACTGAATCTTCCATCAGCAATCCTGCCGTGATCGGTCATTGGGAATTCGTCCCTGAATCCGCTGCGGAAGCGGTCCGGAAGGACATGTCCCTCATGTTCGGTTTTTAGGGATCTTACCTTCTTCTCAATCTTGCAGCGAGGGAACCATCGGCGACACCTTTCATGAGCTTGCGCGTTCCCTCGAACTGTTTCAGGAGACGGTTTACCTCCGGAATTGAGGTACCGCTTCCGTCGGCAATACGTTTGCGGCGGCTGCCGTTGATGATTTCAGGATGTTCCCTCTCCTGTGGTGTCATTGACATGATGATGGCCTCCACGCTCTTGAATGCGCTGTTGTCCATCTCCACGTCCTTGAGGGCTTTGCCCATTCCAGGAATCATGGATGCAAGATCCTTGATGTTGCCCATCTTCTTGATCTGCTGGATCTGGTTGTAGAAATCCATCAGGGTGAACTGGTTCTTGACGAGTTTCTTCTTCAGCTCGCGGGCCTGTTTCTCGTCGAACTGCTCCTGGGCCTTCTCCACGAGGCTGACCACGTCACCCATTCCGAGGATACGGTCAGCGATACGTGCCGGATGGAAAACGTCGAGGGCGTCAATCTTCTCGCCTGAGGAAATGAACTTGATAGGCTTCCCTACCACCGCCTTGATGGAAAGGGCGGCACCACCCCTGGTGTCACCGTCCATCTTGGTGAGCACTACTCCGTCGAAGTCGAGGGTCTCGTTGAAGGCCTTGGCTGTCTCCACGGCATCCTGGCCGGTCATGGCATCGACCACGAAGAGAATCTCGGTCGGATTGACCGCCTTCTTGATGTTGGCAATCTCCTCCATCATCTCCTGGTCGACTGCGAGACGTCCTGCGGTATCGACAATCACGACGGAAATGCCTTCCGCCTTGGCCTTGGCCACAGCATTGCGTGCGATGAGGACAGGGTCCTTGACTCCTTCTTCGGTATATACAGGGACTCCCGCCTGCTCACCCATAACCTTCAACTGGTCGATGGCGGCCGGACGGTAAACGTCGCAGGCTGCGAGGAGGACTTTCATTCCCTTCTTGGACTTGCAGAGATTGGCAAGTTTGGCTGTGAATGTGGTCTTACCGGAACCCTGGAGACCTGAAATCAGGACAATGCCCGGATTGCCTTTCACATTGATGTCCTGTGCACCGCTGCCCATGAATTCGGCCAGTTCGTCGTGTACGATCTTGACCATCATCTGCTGCGGCTTGACCGCAGTGAGGACATTCTGTCCCATGGCCTTGGTCTTGACGCGGTCGCAGAACTCCTTCGCCACCTTGTAGCTGACGTCGGCGTCGAGCAAGGCACGGCGGATGTCCTTGACGGTTTCCGCCACGTTGATTTCAGTTATCTTTCCTTCGCCTTTGAGAATCTTGAACGACCTCTCCAGCCTTTCCGACAGATTTTCAAACATATCGTTTTATTTTAATATTCAAATACTTGCAGCCGCGCAAACGAGACTACAGTTCATCGGAGAACACCGCAGGGGCGATGTCCCTGAGATTGTACCTGCTGCTCATCACGCTTCCGTATGCGCCTGCGCTGCGAAGGGCCATCAGGTCTCCCCTGACGCTGAACGGAAGGTCTCTTCCGGAGCCCCAGACGTCGCTCGACTCGCATACCGGGCCGACCACGTCATATTGCTGTATCCCGTCCTCACGTCCCTCGAATGCGGCAGTGAGGTTCTCAATCTTGTGATAAGCCCCGTAAAGAGCAGGACGGATGAGGTCATTCATCCCGGCATCCATTATGAGGAAGGCTTTGGTCTCCCCGTTCTTGACGAAGAGCACGCGGGTCACGAGGGTGCCGCACTGGGCTACGAGCGAACGTCCCGGCTCGAGGCTGACTTTCTGGTCCGGCCTGCGCCTCAGGCAGCTGTCCACGGTGGAGAACCAAGTCTCGAAATCCGGTACAGGATTGCCGTCCGGGTCGTCGTAATCGACTCCGAGTCCGCCTCCGAGGTCAATGCTGTCGACCTTGAGCCCCCTGGACTCGAAATAGTCCACGATTTCGGCAGCTCTCCGGCACTCAAGCGAATACACATCCCTGACATCCGTGATCTGGGATCCTATGTGGAAATGCAGGCCGATGAAATTCAGGTTCCTGGCGTTCTTGAGAAGGTCGATGACTGTGTCGAACTCGTGCCGTGAGATGCCGAACTTGTTCTCGTACAATCCGGTAGTCACGTATCGGTGGGTGTGCGCGTCGATGTTCGGGTTGATGCGGACGGAGACATTGGCCTTGACTCCTTTCGCAGCTGCGAGTGAGTCGATGACATTCATCTCCATCACGGATTCACAGTTGAAGGCCTCTATGCCGAGGTCGAGAGCCGCGTTTATCTCCCTGTCCGACTTGCCAACTCCGGCAAAGACGATGATCTCCGGCCTGAAGCCGTTGGCGGCCGCGAAGAGGACTTCGTTTCCGCTGACACAGTCCGCGCCGAAGCCCCTGGAGCTGATATATTGCACAATGCGCGGCTCCACATTGGCCTTGACCGCATAGTGCAGCCCGATGCCATAGCGCCGCGCAAGTTCCGCAGCCTTGTCGACTGTGGCGCGCAATAAATCCATATCATAATACCAGAAGGGGGTTTCCTTCCGGCTGAGGGTTGCGAAATCCTTCAATTCCAGCATATTCTGCGTGTTCAAGCTGTCAGGCCGACGGGATTATTCGGCTGACGGCTTCATCGTAGAATAGACATTGGTGACGTCGTCGTCATTCTCGAGAAGGTCCGTGAGTTTGTCGAGGGTAGCCCTCTGCTCAGGGGTCACGTCCTTGAGATCGACGTTCGGAATCCTCTCGAAACCTCCGGAAACGAGCTCGAAGCCGTTCTCCTCGATGTATTTCTGGATGCCGCCGTAAGACTCGTATGCTCCGTAGATGACAACGTTCTTGCTGATGTTCTCGTTCTCGTCCTCCTGCTCCTCGATGAATACCTCAGGGTCATCATCGAAGTCGCAGAGTGCCAGCTGGAACTCGTCGATGTCGAGGCCGTCCTGATACTTGATCCTGAAAACGCATTTGTGGTCAAACATGAAGCTCACGCTGCCGCTGGTACCGAGGGAGCCGCCGCATTTGGTAAAATAGCTGCGGACATTGGCCACAGTCCTGGTGTTGTTGTCAGTGGCAGTCTCCACGAGGAATGCGATACCGTGAGGGCCGTATCCTTCGAATGTCACTTCCTTGAAATCGCCGAGGGACTTGTCGGTGGCCTTCTTGATGGCCCTCTCGATATTGTCCTTAGGCATATTCTCGTTCCTTGCCTCGGCGATGAGGGCACGAAGACGCGGGTTTCCGACCACGTCAGGGCCTCCCTGTTTCACGGCAATGGTGATTTCCTTTCCGATCTTGGTGAACGTCTTGGCCATGTGGCCCCAACGTTTCATCTTCCTCTCTTTTCTGAACTCAAAAGCTCTTCCCATAGTCCGTCCTGTTGATTATTTCGTTGCAGGTGCGTTCTCTATCCTGCTGATGTACTTGTCGATGTCGTAACCTTCCATGGACTGCGGATACTGGTCCTTGATCTTCTTGTAGAATGCCAGGGCTTTCTGAGGCTCACCGAGTTCCTCGCATACCACGCCGGCCTTGAAGAGATAGGATGCAGCGAACATGTTGTCAGCGGCTGCAGCTGCTTTCTCGTAGCAGGCAAGTGCGTCATTGAATTTCTCGAGTCCCTCGTATGCATCTCCCTTGGCGCCGAGAGCCTTGGCCTTGAGGATGGCGTCCTTTCCGTTGTACTTGGAAAGATAAGCCACAGCCTGCTCGTAGTTGCCGAGCTGGAGTTCGCACACTCCTGCGTAGAAATATACCGCAGAACCGGCCTTGGAGCCGTACTCCTCTGCTATCTGGGCGAATCCGAGGGCATTGCCGTCGCCATTGAGGGCAATGTCGTAATTCTGGGCACGGAAGCTTGCCTCTGCAGGGAACATCTGCTCCTGGGCCTCGGCACGCTTAGGCTGCACATAGAACTTGTGGTAGCAGAGAACCGCCACACCTACAAGCACTGCGGCACCCAATGCGCCCCAGATGATTTTCTTGTTCTCATTGAAAAATTTCTCAACGGAAGAGACCTTCTCAGCGACAATCTCCTGCTGCTGCCTCTCCTGGTCTTTAAGGGTTGTGTTTGCCATATTTTTTATTTGTTGATTACGATTAAAACTGCGCCGTTCATACAACATAGCCTGCAAATTTACACAATTTTAATCAATCCAACAATTATTTGGCAGGAAATCCTCGCCCGTCCTGTCAGAAATACATCGAATACCTCAGCATCGGGATGATAGGATACAGGGAGGTATAGACGAGCTGGGGCCTGTTGTAGACGTCGGTCGTGATTTCCGCATAGACCGGATTCTTCCTTCCGTAGAGGTTGTAAACACCCAGTCCGACGCAGTAGTGCCTGCCCTTGCGGAGAGTGACCGCATTGAAATCGAATCCTATGTCAAGTCTGTGGTAATCAGGCATCTGGAAATTATTCGGGCCGGTGGAGGAAAACGTTCCGTAGTCCGGATAATGGGTCTGTAAGGTGAAGCGGTTGCCGGTCCTGTATGTCCAGTTGGCATAGAAATCTATCAGCGCATGCATGTGCCAGACGAGGTTCAGGTTGAACTTGTGGCGGTTGTCGAACCGGTCAGGGAACCAGTCTCTCCAGAATGCCTCGAAATATCTTTCGGTCCAGGACAGGGTGTATGAGGCGGAGAGGTCGAGCCTCGGTATCGCAAGCTCGAAATAGCTCTCAAGTCCGTAAGAACGTCCCCTGCCCTCCTCGAAGGAATTGTTCCAGGCATCTACAGGAGGTATGAATCTGGGACTCCCGAAATATTCATAAATGCCACGCATCCATTTGTAATATCCCGCGACGCTGAATTTGCAGGTACTTCTGCCTCCGAAAGCGATTTCCGCGGTAAAGATGTCGCTTGTGAGAGGTTTCCTCTTGGCTGTCACCGGCATCCAGTAGTTGCCTGGCATGTCGATGATGGAGGAAGAGACGAGATGTTCACCCTGGCTCATTCGGGAATATGCCAGATTGAACGAAAATACATCCCCCGCCCTGAAAGCCGCCGAGACCCGCGGCTCGACTGAAGGATATATCTTGTGGGGCACGGCATGGAAATTCAGATTGAGGCCGACCTTCCCGGTGAACCATTCCGCCGGTTTCATCTCGTCTTCGCAATACACATCGGCCGACAAAGAAAAGCGGTTGTCATCATGATATGTCGCTGTCACCTCAGCCTTTCCTCCGGCAGGCTTCTTCTTCGTTTTGACAATACTGTACGGCCGGGAGATGAGGGAGTGGAAAGAGCCTCCGAATCCGAGATTGTTCCAGCCGTATTTCCGGAAGGCATCCATGCGGGCGCCGACATTTGTCAGATTGGACCGGTTGGTCTCCGTGCGGACATACGAAGATTTGGGCGATACATATTTTTCCGTATCCGAGAGAACGCAATATCCGTCCGACACATAAGTGACCAGTTCGAAGCCGGACTCGTCCGAAGGGGAATGGGTCCAGGCGGCGGAGGCAAGGACGTTGCCCCAGTTGCTCGATTTCTTGTCCGGGCGTACTTCCTTGAGTATCAGCATGTCATGTCCGACATAGAAACTTGCCGATACCTTGTCGGAGGCTGTGGGATGCCAGGTAAATTTGCCGTTGAAATCCCCGAAGGCATAGTTTCCGTCGCGAGTATAATCATTCACGTAGTAGGAGTCGTCGAGAGTGTACAAGTTGATTGCCGGACGCAGGAGAGCCTCTATCCAGCCTATTCTCGCAGCGACATTGAACGAACTGCCTTTCTTTTTCATGGGGCCCTCCACCTGCACGCGGCCTTCGGTGATTCCCACCGAGAAACTTCCCCGGGTCCTGGTCGTGTCCCCGTCCGCAAGCGATACGTCCACGACTGACGATATCTTGCCGGAGTATTTCGCCGGGAAAGGGCCTTTGTAGAAGTCCACGTGGCTGATGACGTCAGTGTTGAAGGCGGAGTAGAGTCCGTAGAAATGCCCTGACTGATAGAGAGGTACATTGTCCATCAGGTAGAGGTTGTCGGCTCCGGTGCCGCCGCGGACATAGAGGCCGGAGGTCATTTCGGTTCCGGGGGCCACGCCGGGAAGTGTCTGTAGTGTCTTGATGAGGTCCGGAGTGGTCATCACGGCCCGGGCCTGGAAAAGTTTCCCGGGGATGTAGCTGTGTCCCATCAGCAGGGTCCTCTCCTTGATTCCGTACACTATTGACGGGGATATAGTGTCCTGTCTTTCCTTCATCCGGCCTTTCGCGATGAGGTCAGGAGAGAGAACGGACAGGAAAAATAATGATAATATCAGGAAGCGTTTCATTTCTCATCGAATTTTATCCAGTCCGTATATGTGTTCGAACAAGTGCATACAGATCCGCAGCCGCCTTCTATGTCGGTATAGTTGTTCATCGAGCTGAATCCCATATTGCCGATATAGTCTCCGCCGAACCAGCTTTCATAGTGGGATGCCGTATACCAGGCTTCGTCGGAGAAGGAAGCTACGACTATCCTGAATTCGGATAATGCATGTTCGAATACGTGTTTCCGTCCGGATTCATCTCGGTATTCCATGACTCTTCCTGCAGAGAAATCACCCGTGGCCGAGAAGTGCATCTCCTTGTCCATGAAATCTTTGCCGAGATCAGCGACCCAGAAGGCCCCGAACGGCATGACGAAATTCCTGGACTCCGGGATGAAGCCCGGGACAGAGAGCCTGCCCAATGTGGTTCTCACATACCTTCCGGCATATTCTTCGTCTATATATTCGTCATATCCGAACCTGCACTCGAGCCTGAATCCGAAATAGCGCGTGGCGTCGGACCTGGATATTTTCATATTGCAGTCGAAACGGCCGGTGCCTTCGAATGAATATGACAGGAGTTCCACCGACGGCCTGACCGGGACCACGGTGGTGCAACTCGCCGCAGGGAATCCGTCCACTGACACTTCCAGCTCCAGGACATCCCCGTCATTGAACGGTTCTCCGGTAATGAATTCGCCGTAAAAGCCCCCGTCGTCTTCCAGTTTTCTCTGTATTTCCTCAGGATTTCCGTTTCTCGATATTTTGATATCCGCATCGAACGGGGTTTCCTTGTAATTGCCCGGATGGGAATCCGGCAGTATCGGATACATTTTCTTCACGGTGAACGAGGCGGTATCTCCAGCTTCGATATAGCCTTCAACATAAAGGATATTCCCTTCCCCGAGGTCCGGGAACGGCTTCGTGAATGTGCAGGAAACCGCGGCCAGGCACAAGCATATCGAGGCCGCAAGCGGAAAACATAGCTTCTTCATGTTGAATTTTCGTTTCAAGTCTTGTTGGTCGATACAAATATAGCGATTATCCTATATGGTTGTCATGATGAATGTCAATTATTCATTGCCGAAAATACCCTTGCTATGTCCCATAATTCCACGGCATGCATAAGTTGCGCGAGGCAGCGTTAATGATTCGCCGCGTTCGTTACCATACAGGTAACTTCCGGCAAATCATCGCGCGAGGAAATCGCCGTTCTGTGCAGCAGGGGACACTTTTTCCCGGCAGATGAGTTCAATTTGATGCCGTTGCGCGGGAGAAAACCGGTTCTACGTCACAGGGGCGGTTTTTGCTCGCGGGATGATTTGCTAGAAGACAAAGGGGATGAGGTGTCATTGCCAACTGGGTACGCGGCAGGAATATATGGCGATTTCCATGCTGCATGCAGGCTGTTCAAACTCCGCGGGGCTCACTCCGATTCTCTCCGTTCGACCCTCCCGGCGTTTCCTGCGTCCTCGCTGCGCGAGAACTTGTCTCCGCCAGGTCCTTCCCACTTTCCGAGGCCGTGGGCTGGCCACGCCCGCGGAGTTTGACAGTCTGCCTTACCGCGGAGGTCATTGGTCATATCCGTCATTGTTTATCCCATATTGTTGTCATGATGAATGTCAAATAATGAGAGGGGAGGTATCATTGCTTCAATGTGAAGATTGCGACACAAGGTGAAATGCCATCGTATCCAAGTACCTTATAAACAGCTACTTTATCAACTCCATCAGGCTTGTCCCCATATGATATTTTCATTTTCTGGACATACTGCACCATACCGTCTTGCTCTCCGTATACATCATCTCCGTAAGGAGGATTTTCATACAAGGCTTCGACGACGATGTCATCCGGGCCGGACATTTTATAAATATTGCCAAGTCCGAAGGACACGAAAGAAACTTCTGTCACTCCGGCTACGGCAGGCAGTACGATGACAGCCCCATGCGCCTCGGTCAGTGTCCCGGTCAATGGCTCATAAATAAAAATGGTGCCGTCATCATACTGTGGTCCTGTCGG
>SFNZ01000043.1 GCA_004552615.1 Bacteroidales bacterium
GATGAAAGGCTCCAATGTGAACTGGATCCGTTCCGCCACGATTGAAAGGGAGGACTGCAGGACGGATGACAGCACCTGGTTCTACAAGCGTGAATTCCTCAGCGCTGATTTCTCATTGACAATGAGGGACTCGTCGAAGATGATGTCGTTTCTCGGAAGCAGGACCATCAATTACGGACCTCCGGGCAAGGTGGATGCTGACAGTCTTGCCGCGCAGAAGAACCGGATGCAGGTTCAGATGGACAGAGGGGCTGGTCACCGGAACGAATCATGGTGGGACGGGGCCCGTCCGTACACCCTCTCGGACAAGGAGAGGAAAATCTACGAGATGGTGGACTCGGTGAAGACTGTGCCGCTCTACAACAACCTCAACCATATCCTGACCACCGTCGGGAGCGGCTATGTCCACACTAAATACCTCGAGATAGGTCCTTATGGCAGGCTGTACAGTTTCAACGGCATTGAAGGAAGCAGATTCCAGGCCGGAATACGGACCACGGCGGACATGAGCAGGAAATTCAGGTTCTCGGGATACGGGGCATACGGCATGAAGGACCACGAATTCAAGGGAGGTGCGACATTGGAATGGATGCTGAGCAAACAGCCCACCATGAAACTGACGTTCACCGGCAAGAAGGACATCCTGCAGCTCGGAAAAGGAGCGGAAGCATTTACCGAGAGCAATATCATCAATTCCATACTGACGAAGAGGAACAGCGAGAAAAGGAGTCCGGTCAATGAGTACTCTGCCCGGTTCGACTGGGAGATAAGGCCATGGCTGAACACGTCCGCTGTCTTGGAGTCGAGAAGGATATATTCGAACCGGTTCGTCCCGATGTGCCGGGTGAGCAGGACAGAGGACGGCAGGAGAGATACCGTCGGGGTAAATTCCGTGGGAATGAACACGTTACATTTCTCCGCCAGGTTCTCCAGGGACGAGACCGTGTCGCGCGGCACCTTCAGCAAGCGTTATATGTTCTCCGATTGGCCTGTGGTCACGATTGACCTCACAGGGTCGCTCAAGGGAATCGGCAAGAATGAATACAGTTTCTTCCGCAGCGAAGTCAAGGTGAATTACAATCTGAAACTGCCTCCTGCCGGGACATCGAAGATACAGTTCACTGCGGGAAATATTATCGGAACAGTCCCGTACCCGTTCCTGAAACTGCACGAGGGCAACGGCACTTATATCTTGGACAAGAGTTCGTTCTCCTGCATGGGATTCTATGAATTCGTTTCGGACACATGGACTACATTGTTCTGGGAGCACAATTTCGGAGGATATTTCTTCAACAAGATTCCGGGATTCAGGCAGTTGAGATGGAGGGAAGTGGTTACCGTGAAGGCCGCATACGGAACCCTGTCACGGAAGAACAAGGGCATTCTGGGTACCCCTGAATCAGACGGGGCTCCTCTGCTTTTCCCCGAAGGGATGACCTCCCTGAACAAGCCTTACGTGGAAATGGGGGCCGGAATCACCAATATCTTCAGCCTGCTGCGGGTGGATGCGTTCTGGAGACTCACCCACAGGAACGTCACAGCAGCGGACGGCACTGTCATGAAGTCGCCGAACCGGTTCGTCGTGAACATCGGTATTGAGCTCAATTTCTGACGATTTCCACCACTTCCACCTTCCCGTCCACTACCTTGAAGCGGATGTCGCAGCCCATATACGGCATGCCGTAAATCTTGGACGGATCATGCTGATACTGAGGCACAGGTCGCTGGGAAAGCACGTTTTCCAATATTGCAACGGCACGGTCAGGAGAGTCCGGGCGGCACAGCCTTATGAACTTTTCCTTGAGCACGTCCGGGAAAATGACCTCCGACTTCCGCCATTCCACATCATCCGTAAAGCCTGAGACCGCATCGGGATGCGAATCGGTATATCTCACATAAGGCTTGATGTCATAGATTGGTGTACCGTCCATGAGGTCAGCTCCCAGGACTTTGATCACCGGACCGTCCGGGACATCGGTTTCTACAGATTCAATCCTGACCGATGACAGGCCGAGCCCGTTGGGACGGAACGGGGAACGGGATGCGAATACGCCCACTGACCTGTTGCCGCCAAGACGCGGAGGACGGACAGTCATCTTCCAGCTTCCTGCATTGCCAGAGAATCCCCATATAAGCCACAGATAATCAAATCCTTCCAGTCCCTTGACGGCTTCCTCACGGCGGAATTCCGGAACGAAAACAATCTCACCGGGGAGGCTGTCCACCACCCCGCTCTGGCGGGGAATCCCGAATTTGGTCGGAAAAGGAGACCTGAAATAGGCCACCGGAGATATTTTCACTGAATCTTCCTGTTCGTATGCAGCATTCATCATTTGTCGGTATTATTGCAGTCGCAGCCTTCAAAGATAAACATTTTTTTCGTAAGTTTGCAGACGTACAAAACCTTGACGAAATGCACAATTTATCCAATATCACATTGGCTGCTGCCACTGCCATGCTAATTGTGGCCATATCCCTGCCTTCCTGCCACAGGAGGGAAAGCGTGGCCGAAGAACCCGTCCAGAATGACACTGTCTATCCTTTGGGATTCTGCACCGATTCGTTCTCCCTCGTGGAAGGGACGCTGAAAAGCGGGGAGATTTTCACCGGGCTCATGACACGTCTCGGAATGACATCGAAAGGGGCGATGGAACTTGTATCCGCCTCCGATTCGGTATTCGACCCGAGAAAACTCAGGGCAGGCAACCAATGGCAGGCATATTACAGTGCGGACACGGCCGGGAGCCAGAATCTGGAATACCTCGTATATAATCAGGACAGGATAAATCTGACTGTATTCAGATGCACTGAGCCGTACGAGGCATGGAAAGTGGCCAAGCCGGTCACCCATTGCAGGAAGTTCTCCGACGTGGTCATCATGTCATCCCTCTGGAACGACATGAAGGCTGCCGGTGCTTCTCCCCTGCTGATAGTCCATCTCGAGGACATCTATGCATGGACGGTGGATTTCTTCTCAATGCAGGCCGGGGACAGGTTCAGGGTCATCTACGACGAGGCTCTCTGCGACGGGGAGGTGATTGACATCGACACGATACATTTCGCCATGTTCAGCCAGGGCGGCAAGGAATTCCCTGCGGTATGGTTCGACCAGGGTGACGGAGGCAACAAATATTGGAACGAGAAGGGTGAGAGCCTGAGGAAGGCATTCCTGAAGACGCCCCTGAGATTCTCGCGCATCAGTTCCGGATTCTCGTATCACAGGAAGCATCCGGTGACAGGCCAGGTCAAGGCCCATACAGGGGTGGATTATGCCGCTCCTGCAGGGACTCCTGTCATGAGCATCGGAGACGGCACGGTGATCAGCAAGGGCTGGAGCGGTGGCGGAGGCAACACTGTGAAAATCAGACACAATTCTGTCTATACTACAGCTTATCTCCATCTTTCCCGATATGCATCCGGGCTTCAGGTGGGCTCCCGCGTGAAACAGGGAGAGGTGATCGGTTATGTCGGCTCGACAGGCGTATCCACCGGCCCTCATCTGGATTTCAGGATATGGAAGAGCGGCCAGCCGATCAATCCTCTCCGGATGGAATCCCCGAGCGAGGAGCCGGTGAAAGAGGAGAACAGGCCTGCCCTTGATTCCGCATACAGATATTGGTATGGCGAGCTCTCAAGGCTCACCTCGGCATCCGATTCGCTCCGTACTTCAGCCAACTCACAAGACATCGCAGCAGAATGACACCCACTACCATCATCATCACCATAGCTGCATATTTCGCAGTCGTACTTCTCATTTCATGGTTCACCGGAAGGAAATCCGACAATGCAGGATTCTTCAGCGGCAACCGCAGGCAGTCATGGTACGTCGTGGCTTTCGCCATGATAGGCTCGGCAATGTCGGGAGTGACGTTCGTCTCGGTGCCGGGAATGGTCGGCGTCTCGGGATTCGGATACATGCAGATGGCCCTCGGATTCATCGCAGGCCAGCTAGTCATAGCTTTCGTCCTGGTTCCGCTATTCTACAGGATGAATCTGGTATCCATATACGGATATCTCGAGGAGAGGCTCGGGGTTTCCTCATACCGGACAGGGGCATGGTTCTTCTTCATTTCCAAGATGCTGGGAGCGTCGGTCAGGCTGTACCTGGTATGTATCTCGCTGCAGCTCATGGTGTTCGGGCCATTGGGAATCCCGTTCTGGGTCAATGTCATGGTGACCGTGCTGATAGTGCTCCTCTACACTTTCCGGGGAGGGGTCAAGGCCGTGATCTGGATTGATTTCCTGAAGACTTTCTGCATGCTCGTCTCCATCATTCTCTGTACAGTATTCATCAGCAAGGCTCTCGGATTCAATTTCAGGGAGATGACGGCGGCGGTATCAGGCAGCGGCATGTCCCGCATGTTCTGGTTCGATGATCCGGACCATCCCCAGTTTTTCCTCAAGCAATTCTTCGGCGGGATGTTCACCCTCATTGCCATGACCGGTCTCGACCAGGACATGATGCAGCGTTCCCTCGCCTGCCGGAATTTCAAGGATTCGCAGAAGAACGTGATAGTCAGCGCATTGCTGCAGACGGTGGTAATTTTCCTGTTCCTGGTGCTCGGTGTGCTGCTCTACATGTTCGCGGGCCGGAACGGAATAACCGAGACCGGTGACACATTGTTCCCGGCCGTGGCCACGAGCGGTCTCCTTCCTGCAACCGTGGGAATATTGTTCGTGGTCGGTCTCGTGTCATGTTCTTTCGCGGCGGGAGGCTCGGCGCTGACTGCCCTGACGACCTCGTTCACCGTGGACATTCTCGGCACCAGGGACCGCGGCGAGGAGAAGGTGAAGTCAATGAGGGAGAAGGTTCATGTGGCAATGGCAATATGCATGGGCCTGACTATCATAGTGTTCAATTTCCTGAACAATACGAGCGCCATAGATGCGGTCTACAAGCTCGCGAGCTACACATACGGGCCGATTCTCGGAATGTTCGCATTCGGCATAATGACGAAGCGCCGTACCTCGGACAGGGCCGTTCCGTTCATCTCAGTCATCGCTCCCCTGGCCTGCCTCATCCTCCAGCTGAATTCCGAACGCTGGTTCGGCGGCTACAAATTCAGTTATGAGCTGTTGATTCTCAACGCCCTTTTCACCTTCATCGGCCTGCTCGCATTCAGCCGCAAGGGAAAATAATTAGGAGATACAGAATTATTTGCTATTTTTGCATTTCACCAATACTGAAAGGATCATGGGAAATGCCGTATCCTCAACTCCCGAGAGGGAGAAAAGAATAATCCGTACAAGCTGGACAGGCGTGGGAGTTAATGTACTGCTGTCGGTATTCAAGGCTGCGGCAGGGCTTTTGTCAAATTCAATAGCCATCGTGCTCGATGCCGTGAACAACCTTTCGGACGCGTTCTCGGCATCAGTGACCATCATCGGAATGAAGCTGGCCTGCAAACCGGCCGACAAGGAGCATCCGTACGGGCACGGGAGGCTCGAATATTTCACCGCAGTCGTCATTTCCGTGGTCATCATCTTCGCAGGAGGCTCCTCTTTCATCGAATCAGTCAAGAAAATATTCCACCCGGTGCAGGCGGAATACAGCGCCCACACCCTGACGATTCTCATTGTGGCGATAGCCGCCAAAATTTTCCTGAGCAGATATGTCAGCAGGACCGGGAAAGAGGTCAATTCGGAATCCCTGATTGCCACAGGCGCGGATGCGATGTTCGACGCACTCATCACGGGAGCCACCCTCGTCTCTGCCGTATGCACCATGATTTTCGGGGAGCACATGGCAGGCATCCCTTTGGACGGGATACTCGGCGCGGCAATATCCATAGTCATCGTCAAGGCGGGATACGACATGATGATGTCCCCGGTAAGCGAACTGCTCGGGGAAAGGATTCCGGCAGGTCTTGCAAAGTCAATAAAATCAGACATTTGCAGCATTGAACCGGTAATGGGAGCCTACGACCTGATGCTTCACAATTACGGTCCGGAACACATGACCGGAGCCGTCCATATTTCTGTCCCGGCATCCATGACGGCCGAGGAGATTCATTTCCTGTCCGAGAAGATCAGGACTCTCATCCACGGCAAGTACGGAGTCCTGCTGACCGTCGGCATCTACGCCGTGAAGACAGGGAACGAGGCCATCGTGAAGATGCAGGACGACATCACGAAGATAGTGAGCGCATTGCCAGGCATCCTGCAGGTTCACGGCATGTTCGTGGACGAATCCAAGATGGAAATATCATTCGACATCGTGATAGACTTCTCGGTCAAGGATGTCTCCGAGATGAGAAGGGAAATCACTGACATTCTCGGCACGGTATATCCGAACTACTCCGTGAAGGTCAATATTGACAAGGACTATTGCGACTGAGACCTACTGTCCTCCGAGCCTGTCGAAATAGGTGAGCACCTCGTCCCAGGTCCTGAACGGATCCTCCCCGAAATGCAGGACAGTACCCATGAAATCCCCTGCCCCGAGCCGGTCCGGATGCCGGTCTATCAGGTAGTCTCCGAGCACCATGTCCTTGCGGTTGGCCACAATGACGCGGTTCCATGCCGGAACCCCGATATGGTCATTTATCCATGCGAATATGTCCGGGAGATTGCCGGGAGCATTGAAATCATTTGAAACCAATATGTAAGGCTTGTATGCCGAGCAGAGTCTGACGAATGCCCTCACTGCGCTTCCGCACGGATCCATCTCCCTGACTGGCAATCCTTTGGAAACTCCGTTGCGCACGTCGGCAAGCGTATCGGCAAACGAAATGAGCAGCACCGGCTTGCTCCGTTTTTCCTGCAAGTCGTCAATGCGTTCCATGAGCGGGAGGACTGAATGGAGGAAGACTCCGTCATCGAGATAATGTCCACCGTCGAACCTGATGGCGTTCGGATAATGCGATGCGAATTCGTCATAAGTGTCCACCATCGTATCCTTCGTCCCGAACAGCCCGTACACTCGGCCGGCTTCGCCGGAGACATCCCCGAACGTCTCCATGGAGGCAGCGTCAGCATTCACCGATGCGAAACATCCTGCGGAAACCTCACGGAAATCTTCGAGCAGGCCCTTGTTCACGAGAAAAGAGGTCTGTCCGTCCCGACGGGGGCAATGATATTCCTGCCGCCCGAGGCCGTTGTTCTTCAATATGGTGTCCGCCAGGTGAAATGCAGGATTGACAATGATTCTGTCATGGCCATGAAGCAGTTCCGTGTACATCCCGCCCATCGATGTCCCGATGATAAGGTCCGGCTTCTCATCCTCGCACAACGAGCGGAGCATCTCCATGGCATCCTGAGGCCTGACGGGAAGATCCGGGGCAATGATTCTTGCGGACGGCAGCAGGACTCCCATCGTCTTCACGGTGCCGTTCAGTCCCCCGGAAGCGAATCCGTGGACATAGAGTACAGTCTTGCCGGCCATCAGGTCCGGCCTTGCATATTCATATAGTTCCATTGTGGTGATAATATGAAAAGAGGGGATGACGCTTGCCACCCCCTCCTCGTGAGTCTCTCTCGTATCGGCAGACTACTTCTGTCTGCTCTTGTATCTCTGATAGAATTTGTCAACACGTCCGGCGGTATCGACAAGCTTGACTTTGCCTGTGTAGAACGGATGGGAGGTGTTGGAAATCTCGACTTTCACAACCGGGTACTCAACGCCGTCAACCACGAGCGTGTCCTTTGTGGTAGCGCATGAGCGTGTGATGAACACTGTGTCATTTGACATATCCTTGAAAGCTACAAGGCGGTAACTTTCGGGATGAATTCCTTTTTTCATTTTCTTAAAAATTTATTGGTTTCAAAATTGGAACGCAAATTTATGCACTTTCTTCCTAACTTCCAAACATTTTCCGAATTATTTGATCCGGAACGGGGCATCGTCATAGAGAGTGAACCGCTTCGCCTTGCGTATCCATTTCTGTTCCTCCAGTTTAACGTGCTCCTTGGCATCCTGGAAGGAAATCTCCCCTTTCAGATACGACTCCAAGGCCGCGTCGGAAAGTTTCTTCCGGAAGCCGTCCGAAAGTTCGAACTGCGGATATGTGTCACGGAAATACCTGATCAGCTGCAGGGTATGGAGCAGGGAATGGTACTGCGCCCCGGGCTTGAGCATTATCTGATAACCGTAGCACAACTGGCCGCTGTATTGTCCCGCCGAAGGCTTGAACGAGCACGGGCGCATCAGCACACCCTCCTGCACAGGAAGCCTGTCATAAGGCCCGTGGGTGATGAACGGAGCGCCGAAATACTCGTAAGGGCGTGCGGTTCCGATGCCCGGGGTAATGTTGGTGTTGTTCCAGAGTCCCCCGCCGCTGTACATGTAGCAGGTGAACATTCCCGGGATGTCCGATGCAGGGGCAATGGTCCACGGGAGGATGTCCTTGTTGTAGTCGGAGGCCATGGCCGAAATCACGTGAAGCGGATACCTGGCACCTATCTCGGCATAGAAAAGGTTGCACAATTCACCGAGCGTAAGTCCGTGACGGTGAGCCACTCTCGGCACGAAGGCCTCGCATTCGTCCTCAGGCGCGGAGCCCTCCACCACCCTGCCTGCCGGATTCAGATGATCCACTATATAGAGGGCGGGAGGTTCGTCCAGGACGGTCAGCAGCATCATCAGCCGCATCACGTCCTTGGTGTAGTTGAAATATCTCACTCCGACATCCTGGATCTCCACCACCACGGCATTCAATCCCCTGAGGGAGTCCGAGTCGAAATGTATATGGTTCGTGCCCGGAGTAAGCTCGGCATCCTCGGGGCGGAAAAGCCTTTCGAGATTGCCCCTCTCCTTGAATATCTGCCACATGTACCTGTCCCCGCTGGTATCCCAGCAGTTCTGGGTGCAGAAACATCCCACCTTGCCGTCCACGAGCGCCTTGTCTAGCTGGTCCTCCAGCCTGGTCGTCCTGAATGAAAACATGCTCAGCTCTTTATGATGTCCTCAGCCACCTTCCTGACTTCCTCACCGAGAGCCACTGCACGCTCTTCTGTCGGGGCCTCGGAATAGATTCGGATGATAGGCTCCGTATTTGACCTGCGGAGATGAACCCATTCGCGGCGGGCTTCGAAACTTATCTTGACTCCGTCCAATGTATTCACGTCTTCTGCGGCATAAATCTCTTTCAGCCGGTTCAGAATCTTGTCTATCAATGACTTGTCAGAAAGTTCAATCCTGTTCTTGGCAATATGGTACTCCGGATAGGTCTTCTTGAGTCCTGAGACCGTCATGCCCTTGTGAGCGAGATTGGACAGGAAAAGGGCCACGCCTACCATAGCGTCACGTCCTGCATGAATGGCCGGATAAATGACTCCTCCATTGCCCTCGCCGCCGATGATGGCGTCCTTCTCGTGCATGAGCATAGTGACATTGACCTCGCCCACTGCAGATGCGTAATAATGTCCGCCGTGGCTTTCCGTCACATCCCTCAAGGCCCTGGAAGACGAGAGGTTGGAAACAGTCACGAGATTCTTCTCGCCTGCCGCCTCTGCTCTTGAGAGCAGGTAGTCGGCAACGCTCACGAGGGTGTATTCCTCCACGAACGGCTTGCCGTCCTCGCAGATGAATGCGAGCCTGTCCACGTCAGGGTCAACAGAGATTCCGAGGTCAGCCTTCTCGCGCACCACGGTGGCGCTCAGTTCCTCGAGATTCTTCGGAAGCGGCTCCGGATTGTGGGCGAATTCCCCGTCAGGATTGCAGTTCAGTTCGATGCACCTGACTCCGAGGCGTTCGAGAAGACGTGGCATTATGATTCCTCCGACTGAATTGACCGCATCGAGAACGACTGTGAATCCGGCTTTCCTGACCGCTTCCACATCCACTGCAGGAAGAGCGAGAACCTCGTCCAAATGCCTGTCAGTGAAGTCCTCGTCCACTATTGTACCCATTCCGTCCACGTCACTGAAATCGAAATCGCCGGCTTCGGCACAATCCAGGACGGCCTGCCCCTCGGCTGCAGTCAGGAACTCTCCCTTCTCATTGAGGAGTTTCAATGCATTCCACTGGCGCGGGTTGTGCGAAGCTGTCAGGATGATTCCTCCGTCGGCCCCAGACAGTATCACGGCCATCTCGGTAGTGGGAGTGGAGGCGAAACCGGCCCTGATCACGTCCACGCCGCAGGCTATGAGCGTTCCGCAGACGATGTTCTCGACCATCTCCCCGGAGATTCTTGCGTCCCTTCCCACCACTACGGTGTATCTTTCACCTTCCGGCTTCGGCCGGCGTTCCTTGAGCTTGGCGCAATATGCGTATGTGAATTTGACAATGTCAACAGGGGTGAGAGCATCTCCCGGGCGTCCCCCAATGGTTCCGCGTATTCCGGATATGGATTTTATCAGTGTCATGGTTATCTGTACTTTAGGGTTATTCATTTCAATATTTCCAGAAGGCATTCCTCCATTATCTTGTAGCCTTCGAGATTCGGGTGGACTGAATCCTTCGAATATTTCTCCGGCATCCGGCCGTTCTCGTCAGCGAAAAGAGAATGGTAGTCAGCAAATGCGATATGGTTCTCTTCGGCATAGGCTTTCAGCAGGGAATTGAACTCGGAAACTTTCTCAAGGGCGTCTGTGACGGCAGGCCTCCAGCCTATCTTGTACGAAGGCAATAGCGAGCAGAGTACCGGCCTGATCTTGTTGGCCCGGGCAATGTCGCACATCGCCTTGATGTTCTCCACGGCATGCCGTACATCAGGGGCACATCCTTCATTGAGGGCAATGTCATTGATTCCGGCGAGAATTACCACATATTTCGGCTTGAGGCTGACCACGTCCTCGCGCATCCTGCACAGGATCTGGGTAGTGGTCTGGCCGCTGATTCCGCGTCCGACGAGATTGTTGCCGGAGAAGAAAGCGGGATCCTGTCCCGGCCATGCATCCGTGATGGAATCGCCGAAGAGGACAGCCTTCGGAGCTGTCGTCACTGCGGCATTGGCCTCGGAGTATCTTGAATAATTCGCCCAATCGTTGTTCTGGGCATTGACGGCCAGCGGCATGGCAGCCAGCAGAATCGCAATCAGTCTATGATTCATAATTTTAATTCTTTATACAGATATCTCGGCTTCGCAGTTCGTGCTACGGTCGATATGACGGGCATTACAGTCAGTTGTCAGCGAAATTAACACTTTGGCGAGAGAATGACAAATTATTTTGCGTACATTTGCACCCCGATTAAGGAACATGATATATTTTTTATGAAAGCATTTTGGACAGTTCTGCTTCTTCTGACATCGAATGTATTCATGACATTCGCATGGTACGGTCATCTGAAGCTTCAGGACATGAAAATATCGACCGGCTGGCCGGTAATTCTGGTCATATTGTTCTCCTGGGGACTTGCATTCTTCGAGTATTGCGCCCAGGTTCCGGCAAACAGGATAGGTTTCAACGGCAACGGAGGTCCGTTCTCGATAATGCAGCTGAAAGTCATCCAGGAGGCTGTATCCCTGACGGTGTTCACCATCATCGTGACTTTCATGTTCAAGGGCGAATCGCTGCAGTGGAACCACGTGGCAGCGTTCATCTGTCTGATTCTGGCCGTATTTTTCGTATTTCTCAAGTAATTGAATTTCAATGATATTCCAGAAAATCTGTCAAAAAGTTCCAAAAAAGAGCAAGAAAAATTTGTATTCCCGGAAAATTTGCCTAACTTTGCAATCCTGAATGACAAAAATGCTGGGTTCGTATAACGGTTAGTACCCAAGATTCTCAATCTTGTAATAGGAGTTCGATTCTCCTACCCAGTACCGAAACAAACTCACCAACGGATTGAAATTCAATCCGTTGGTTTTTTATACTGACTATCCGGGGATAATTGACCAAAGATCTTCACTTTCCTGCAATTCATCGCGCGAGCAAATCACCGTTTTACGCCACATAACTGCATTTTAATCGCGCGATGGCACTAATTTGATGTCATCTGACAATTTTCAAAAAATTCTATCGTTGATTATCAATGAGTTACGATTTTACTACTCGCGCGATGATTTGCACGAAGCCAATCCAAAAGCAAGCGGAGCAGCCCTTGGGCTGAACTGCGTAGCTTCCTTTGAGCAGCCGGCCGGCGTATTTGCCGGCTGCGCTCCTGTGGGGGCCGAACCGTCTCGCGGAGCTCGACCCCACCATTCGCTGCGCTCATGGTTCCCCCTCTTACGGTGCCGAGGGTGGCACGGGTTCGGCCCCCACAGGAGCACCGCCGACACCCTGCCAGATTCGCTCCCGAAGACAAATAAACCTTCCCATCCCTTGAGTCCTCGAAAAAAATAATTATTTTTGTAAGTTACATAAGTTCCACCCTTTGGAAAGGCGCGAAACTTGAATTACAGCTGATAGATGAGAAGAGCGAAATCAATATTGTCCAGGATTTGGTTTCCGGCCGTGCTGGTCGGAATGGCGGCCGTGCAGACTTTCGGAATGGATCTCGCCAGGCGCGAGGTGTCCCCTGAACCGGAAATGACAGCCTCCTGCGACACGGTAATATACGAGAACAAGAAGATATTCACCAAATTCCGCGACCTCTACGGAGAACGGGACGTCGTGGACACACTCACACCCGGAAGCCAGGAAGAAGACACTACAATAGTCCGGATAACAGCAAGGGACACAATGAAGGTACCGGACTCCCTGAGACTTACTGACCCGTTCAGATACAAATACTATGTAGCCATCAAGGATTCATTGACCCACGTCCTGGTCAGGGATTCACTCAGGAATGCGGGAGACTCCGTGGACTGGCCGAAACTCGACTCCCTCTACAGGCTCGACTCCATAGAGACCGCCATCAGGAAATTCAATGAATGGTACGCCTCACTTGACAAGGCAGCACGCAAGAAATATGACTTCGAACAGAAAATGAAGGCCAGGCAGCACATGGTGGACAGTCTCCTCAACGTGAAGGACAGCATTCAGGCATACAAGGACAGCGTCCGGGAGAACACTCCGAGAATCCTGGAAACCTTCGCTGTACCTGACTCCATGTTCTACAGGCGCGTACTCACCTGGAACAAGGACAAATATTTCAACGATGTAAGGCTGCACGACCTCGACACCTCCTACAATTATTATTTCAACGATTACCCGTTCATGCGAAACAACGTGAACGTCAGCTATTTAGGAATCTCGGGCTCCGCAGTGGAGCCGTATGACTTCACGAAGAGGACAAGCGGCGAGGGAGTGTCCTTCTACACGCCTTACGAGTGCTACACATACAGCCCGTATACCCTGCCGATGTACAACACCAAGACCCCGTACACGGAACTCGCCTATTGGGGAACCCTCTTCGCCAATGCCGAAAGAGCCGAAAACGAGCTGCATATCATGACCACCCAGAACATCCTCCCGTCCTGGAACTTCGCACTGGAATACGACAGGTACGGGGCAAACGGAATGCTCGAGAACGAGGATGTGGACAACAGGACATGCGTCATAAGCTCCAACTACATGGGGAAACGCTACCTCATGCATGCCGGCTATATCTACAACAAGATGTCCAAGGGCGAAAACGGAGGCGTCGTGGACAATTTCTGGATCAGGGATACCACTGTGGGCTCGAGGGAGATTGACGTCAAGCTCAAGGATGCCTCGACATTGATCAAGAAGAACACACTCTTCCTCGACCAGACCTACAGGATTCCGTTCAATTTCATAAACAACATCAGGGAAAAGAAAGTCATCAAGAGGGAGAACGCCATGAGGGACAGCGTCGTGGCAACCGGGGACAGCACCGCGATAATGGAAATCGACGAGTACCTTGCCGCCAAAGCTGCGGAAAGGGCCGAGGCTGCCAGGAAAGACACCCTGAACACCGACATCACCACTGCTTTCATCGGGCACAGCTCTGAATATTCCACTTACAGGAAAATTTATGAAGACAGGATAGACCCGGCTGACTCGAACGCGAGGAAACTGTACAACAACAATTTCTACCTCAACCCGACAACCACCCACGACTCCCTGCGCGTGATGAAGTTCGAGAACAAAGTGTTCATCAAACTGCAGCCGTGGTCAAGCGATGCGATTGTGTCTGCGCTCAACGTCGGATTGGGAGACCGCCTGCTGAACTATTACATGTTCCCGAGGGACGGATATCTGATGAACAAGAAAGGCAATACCGTCTGGAACTCGGCCTACATCTACGGAGGTGCAAGCGGACAATACAAAAAATACTTCACCTGGGATGCAGAAGGCTATTACACATTCCTCGGGAAAGAGGTCAATGATGTGGGTATCAGCGCGAATGCCTCATTCAGCATGTATCCGTTCAGGCGCCACAGGAAAAGCCCGATGACATTCTCCGCACATTTCGAGACGAGTCTCGACGAACCGGAGTATTACCAGCAGCATTATTATTCGAACCACTATGTGTGGGACAATGACTTCGAGAAGATTTCCAAGACGCAGGTGACCGGGTCATTCTCCGTTCCTCACTGGCAGCTGGAACTGAATGCGGCCTGGACATTGATGAAGAACCACGTATATTACAATGAAATGGCCCTCCCCCAGCAGGAAAAGAGCGCCGTCAGCGTACTCAAGGTGGCCCTGAACAAGAACTTCAA
>SFNZ01000044.1 GCA_004552615.1 Bacteroidales bacterium
CTGGCTGGATAGCGCCTTTGGACTTCCTGAATCTATTGATTACCAGACCATCCGTAGCATCTTTATCCTCAGTAAAAGCGATAGCGGTGTCATATTCAACACCGTTGATTACGGCATTTGAGAATACGAGAGCCAATGTTCCGTCATTCCTTGTCCAAGCCGTTACTTTGGCAGCTGAGCTGACCTGCTCGAAAGTGGAGTTGGTCACGCCTGCGATTACATTCACGGAAGCAGGAGTGAAGGATGCCTTGTCATAGCCCTTAGGAATCACCCTGATATCATCCACTGCAACGAATGCGTCAGGGTCTCCCCAGATTCCTGCGAACACGTCTGCGTAATAGCATGAACCGGAATTGAAATCCTTTGAAACGAGTACCCATGACTGATCCTCCTCGTAGTCAGACCAGGAGTTAGGACCTGCACCACCTCTCTCGACAAGAGGTCCGTTAGGATGCAGGCGCACACCGTTGTATGTGTGAGGAGTTGCAGCCTTGCCCCACATGGAATAGGTATAATCAGTATTCTTCCTCAGGCCGAAGCACTGGGTGTAAAGTTCCATCCACCAGCCAGGGATATTGTTATTGAGTCTCCAGCCGTTCTCTCCTGTATGGCCCGGAACCCTTTTAACTTCAGGATGGACACCTTTCCAACTTGAGTTGGTGGCGATAGGCATTGCCGGCTTGTCCTCGAAGCTCGGGTCGGAAATCATGTTGAACTCGCACTCGTTGAAGGATGCCTTGAGGATAACAGCCTGGGCAACATTGGTAGGATTAGGGTTCACTGCAGCCTTGAGTTCTAATCCGCTGAATGTGCCGAGATCCGCTACCTCTCCAGCCTTGAGCACCGGTGCAGGAACGTCGATCTCGCAACGGAGGTCATTCTCATCTGTGATGCTGAGCACGAGATTATCGGAAAGTTCCTGCGGGAATACGGCGAGATAATATGTTCCGCTAAGTTCGGATCCGGCGAGGGTTACCATTGAAGAAGCACCCTCAGCAGGCTCGATGTACGGTTCCTCGAAGAGGCCCACGCGGCAGTTGCCGGCAAGCGGTTCGCCGCCCTTTGCCTCGAGCTGTGCGGAAACAATATAGTATTTGCCAGGATCAATGGTAAGCTTGATGAGGGCAGGGAGCAGGTTCATGTCCACTGCAGTAAGACCTGCAGGAGCATAACCGGCCATGAGTGCATACTCCGGCCTGATGCTGCCGGCCAGGGCCTCCTGCGAGGTGGCGAGAGTAAGAGCAACCTTGCCCACGTAACGCTGTACGCCTTCCTTGCCAGGGGAAAGGAAACGGTAGGCTTCCGCCTTGCGGTCAGCTGTTCCGGTGAATGAAACCGATGCGCCGCCTTCCTCGGTCACGAATTTCTGATTGGCCTTGCCGTCGAATACCGAGATGGCATCTCCTGCCGTCCAGCCGATATTGACGCCTGTCAGGTTCTGCCGAAGGGAGAATGACATCTCCTGGTAGTCGGCTGTCCTGTCTTCTTTCTCCTCAGTACATGCCGACACGGCCGCAAGCACTGCGAAAGATATGAAATAATGAAATATACGTTTCATGTTTTTGCTTTTGATTATGAGTTTTTCATGTCTTCACGAGAGAATGCGCCCAAGGCTTCATACCTCCTGTAAAGTTCCATATAAATTCTGTTGCGGTCCATGTCAGGGACATAAGTCTTCCCGAGAGGAGACCTCATTGCCTTCTGCGCCTCAGGTACCGTCTTGTATATTCCGGCGGCTACCGCTGCAAGCATCCCGGCTCCGAGAGCACAGGCCTGGTCGCAGTCGACTACGCTGACCGGCATTCCTATCACATCCGCCATGGTCTGCATCACCAGAGGGGACTTCTGCGAGATTCCTCCGATGGCGAGAACTGACTTGATGATGACTCCCTCCTCGCGGAACCTGTCCACAATCGCCTTCGTTCCGAAAGCGGTCGCTTCGATAAGCGCCCTGTAAATCATCGGGGCTGTGGTTCCGAGGGTGAGTCCGGCAACTGCACCTTTCACCCGCTGGTCGGAATCCGGGGTACGGCGTCCGTTGAACCAGTCGAGGGCGATGACCGAAGCAGGTCCCGGTTCTATCCCGGCGGCGGCCTTCTCCAATGCAGGAAGAAGTTTTCCGCCAATTCTGTCAGCCTCTTCCGGCAGGAACTCCTGCAACGGCCAGAGGAGCAGCCTCTTGTACCATGCATATACGTCACCGAAGGCAGCTTGTCCGGCCTCGAAGCCAATGAGTCCCGGTATCACGGAACCGTTCACCTGGCCGCAGATGCCCTTGATGCGCCTGTCTCCCACATTTTCAGCTGCAGAGACAAGGATATCGCAAGTGGATGTACCTACAATCCTGGTCAGGACATCCTCTGATATGGAGGCTCCTACTGCACCCACATGGGCATCGATGGCGCCGACGCCCACCTTCATTGTCCCGGGAAGCCCGAGTTCCGCAGCCAGTTCCGGGCAAATGGTCCCGGCACAGACATCGGAAGTGTAGCTGTCCTCGTACAGACGGGCACGCATCGCACCGAGACGCGGATCGAGGCGGTTCAGGAATTCCTCGGAAGGAAGTCCTCCCCATTCTGCTCTCCACATAGCCTTGTGGCCGGCAGCGCAACGGCTCCTGAATATCTTTTCAGGTCTAGTGTCACCGGTAAGCCACGCAGTCATCCAGTCGCAATGCTCCATCCACGAGCAGGCAGCTCCGGCAACCCTGTCATTGGTCCTGAGGACATGGAGCACTTTTGCCCACGCCCACTCCGGAGAATAGATTCCGCCGGAGAATGAAGTATAGTCTACATCCCATCCATGCGCGAGGGCATTGATTTCATCAGCCTCGGCCTTGGAGGTATGGTCCTTCCACAATATGAACATCGCATCAGGGTCTTCGGCGAATTCTGGCAGGAGGGCGAGAGGCGTCCCGTTGCCGTCCACGAGCACAGGGGTGCTGGCCGTGGTGTCAAAGGACATTCCTTCCACCTTCGCCATCACGGAAGCTCCGGCCTTGGCCGCAATCTCCCCGATGACATGCCTGAACACATCGATATAGTCCTGTGGATGCTGACGGTACCTGTCCCCGGCCGGATCGCAATATTTGCCTGCAATCCAGCGCGGATATTCGCACGACGAATCAGCCACACGGCGTCCGTCACATGCGTCCATCAGTACTGCACGGCAGGAATCCGAACCGAAATCCACACCTATCACATATCTTTCAGCACTCATTTCCCTTCAGTTTTTCCTGTTTTCTGCAGAACACTGCCGCATAGTACAATATCACTGCGAATGCAAATGCAGGCACGAGATAGGCCACTGCGATGTTTCCGGCCTGGTCGGAGAGGATTCCCTCAATCTGGGTCAGCACTGAAGCACCGGCGATGGCCATGACCATACCGGAACCTCCGAGCTTGGTATCCTCGCCAAGGCCCTCGATTCCCATTCCGTAGATGGTAGGGAACATCATCGAGAGGCAGCCTGATATCGCCATGAGGCAATATACTCCGAACGCACCTTTGCCGAATACTGTACCGAGGCAACAGAGGACTCCCATTCCGGCAAGAGCGGCGAGCATCTTGCGAGGCTTGAAGTATTTCATGAGCCATGTACATACGAAACGCATCAGGACGAAGAGCAAGAGCGACATGATATAATATGTGGCTCCGGCCTGCTCGGCCGTCCTTGGCAAAAGGGCGTCAAGCCCCACTGTCTCGCATACGGAATAGAATCCGCTCGCTACAGGCTCCACGCCACGGAGAGCACCGATAATCTGGTCCGAAGTGGCGTTCTCGCCGAGAGATGATATGATGGCATCGAAATGGAGATTGTTCATCGCATAGCGGATTACATAAGACCATACGGCGATCTGTGCTCCGATGTCGAAGAACTGTGCTACCACTCCCCAGACATAGTTCTTGTTCTTCACAAGCCTTCTGAACGACCCCTTGAGATCCATGTCGCCGCCTTCCTTGAGATTAGGCATCTTGGTAAGTGCGATTGCAGCAAGGATGACGAGCATCACGCAGCCCAATATCACATAAGTGTTCGTAACGGCGCTTAGCTCGTTGACCTGTATAGCCGCAAGTTCGGTCTCGGACAGGGACATCCTCTCCGAGGCAGTCATTGTATTGAGCTGCGAAAGGATGAAAATCTGCGAAATCACCACTCCCGAAATTGCTCCGAAAGGATTGAACGACTGGGCGAAATTCAGCCTGCGGGTCGCGGTCTCCTCAGGGCCTATGGCACATACGTAGGAGTTCGTGGACGTCTCGAGGATGGAGAGTCCTGCGAACAGCACGAGGATGGCCAGGAGGAAGAGGATGTATCCGGAAGCATTGTTCACAAGGGCCACCTTGGAGGCCGGATAGAACAGGAATGTTCCCAACGAATATAGCGAGAGGCCCAGCATTACGCCTGACTTGTACGAATATTTCTTGATGAAAATGGCACCTGGAATAGCAAAGCAGCCGTATCCGAGAAGGTAGCAGACCACCTGTATCCAGGCCGTCTTGGAGTCCGACAGGCTCATTATCCTCTTGAATGCCGCGAGCATGGTGTCCGTCAGGTTGTTCGGGAGCGCCCACGCAAAGAACAGGCAGGTCAGGAGAATGAACGGCCATACGATACCTTTAGGTATAACTCTGTTGTTCATGATGTTTCTTTATTATTTTGAAAACATTCCGGCCACCTTGGCGAGATCCACGCCGAACACGGTTGAAGCGATTTTGGCAAGCTGTTTCTCATCACCCTGTATATGTATGGTATACTGCACATGGGTGAGGGATTCGCCTGCCTTGAGGGCTGCACCCGGGGACGATGTCTCCACCTCGTAGAACGGACCCTGCACGAATCCTGTCTCGGTAGGGCCGTCATTGTAGGAATTGATGACATCTCCGGAGAACGGATCCTCCTGAGGTCCCCACTGTCCGTTCACATAGTCCACCGGTCCTTCAGGAACAGTGTATTTCAGGATATTGAGGACTCCGGAAGCAGAATCGTAGCTTCCGCAGATGTCCTTGGCACTGCCTGCAGGAAGACCTATCTTGGCACGGTACTCACCGTCGATCTTGAAATAGACGATGCCGTCCTCGAGGACAAGCCTGTCGGAAGGAACCTTGCCGAAATACTCGTCATTGATCCTGCGGCCTTCGAATTCCTGATTGTAAGGAATGAAAACCGTGGTGGTAGGAGTCGGATTGAACGTGGAGAGAAGCCATACGGACGGCATTCCGGTCTCCTTCGTCCATTCGAAATCGCCCTTGTTGGACAGCTCGTTCTCTGTCTTGTAGGCAATCTTGCTGATGCCCTCAGGAAGCTCGATGCCGAGCAGGGAAGACAGTTCGGCGTCACTGACCAGCGATACGGTACGGCGCACTCCCATCCTGAATTTCAATGCGGAAGCATTCTCCACGTCGAATTCCCTGGTGAATACCACCTTGTCATCACTGAGAGACTCGATGTCGTACTCGTCGGTGTCGATTGCAGCAGGAACTTTCCAGTTCTCATAGACCTGCTCGTCCCCTTTCTTGAAATACCAGGAGAACGGTCCGCCTTCAGGTCCTATCCAGAACCTTTCCTCTCCTCCGAGAGGGTTGAACTGCGGACTGACTTTGCCGGCGTCAATGAACTTGTAGTTGATCCATCCGTAGCTGGTGCCGTCGTTGCCTCCGGTAGTGGATGTCATCACACGTCCCTGGTATGCAGGCACGACGAGGAGCCTGGACTGTCCGTCCCCGCTCTTGAGTTCCACCACCTTGATATTGTGCTTTTCGAAGAAAGCAAGATCATAACCGTATGTCCCCATCTTGTATTCTTTGTTGCAACAGCTGGTGCAGCTGCATATCACAGCAGCTGCCACAGCCATAAATGTATTGATACTCTTCATGTCCAGAATTATTTATACAGAGGACCATAGTTGGCGCAAGCCCTGTAGTCAGCTCCTTCAGGATCCATTCCGAACGCATCCCATGCGGACGGACGGTAGATCTTGTCAGGATCGACATTGTGCATGCATACAGGAATCCTGAGCATGGAAGCCAGCGTTATCATGTCGGCACCGACATGGCCGTAGCTGATGGCTCCATGGTTTGCGCCCCATTTGTTCATCACAGTCCAGACATCCTTGAAGGCACCCTCTCCGGTAAGTCTCGGAGTGAAGAACGTAGAAGGCCAGGTCGGGTCGGTACGGTTGGTGATGATGCTGAATGCCTCAGGATCAATGTCCACCGTCCATCCCTCTGCAATCTGGAGCACAGGGCCGACGCCTTTCACGAGGTTCAGGCGGCACATGGTGACAGGCATTCCTCCCTGGGAGAGGAACTGTGACGAAAATCCGCCTCCGCGCATGTATTCGCGACCTGAAGGATACCAGGTAGTGTGCTCGAGACATTCGTCCGCCTCGGCCTGCCCGATCTCCCAGAACGGCTTCATCACCGGATTTCCTTCCGCATCCTTCATCCTGGCCGTAGCGTCGAGAGCACAAGAGCCGGAGTTGATGAGATATATGAATCCCGGAGCTGCAGCCCCCTCGAGTTCCTTGCCAGTGACACGCTTGTAAGCCTCAGGTGACCAGTAGGTCCTGACATCGGCGAAAATCTGCGGTCTGTTGGTGAGGAGGTGGAGGAAGAGCATCGTCACTCCGTTCAGGGTATCGTTCTCCGTGGCGAATGTTATAGGCTCGCGGATTCCGTTCCAGTCGAATGAAGTGTTGAGGATAGCCTCGGCGAAGTCTCCGTCCGGCTTGAAGTCAGTCCACTGACGCTGGCCCTGGAAGCCGCCGACAATGGCATTGTGGCCTGCAGCCTCTTCCTGATAGCCCATTTCGGCAAGTTTCGGGTTGCCGTGCATGAGGTCGCGGAAGATCATCACCATCTTGGTCACATAGTCCCATACCTCGTCAAGTTTCTCACGGGAGTAGCAGAGATGCTCAGGATTGAGGTCCTTGCCTTCGTGAGACTTGCAGTATTTCTTCACCCAAGCTTTCGCCTTCTCGTACTCCTCTGGGTCGAATATGCCGAGCTCGACTCTTCTCTGAATCTCGGAGCAGTCGACATACTCGTTTCTCATTCCGAGATACTCCTGGAAGAAGTCCGGATTGGTCATCGAGCCTGCAATACCCATGGATACGGTACCGATGGAAAGATATGACTTGCCTTTCATCTGCATCAGGGCTACTGCAGCCCTTCCCCAGCGGAGAAGTTTCTCCTCTACGTCAGGAGTGATTCCGCTCTGGGTGATGTCCTGTACGTCATGGCCGTAGATTCCGAAAGTAGGAAGGCCCTTCTGGTTGTGGCCTGCAAGTGCGCTGGCGAGATATACGGCTCCCGGACGCTCAGTTCCGTTGAATCCCCAGATTGCCTTGGGCATGAGAGGGTCCATGTCGATAGTCTCGGCTCCGTAGCACCAGCAAGGGGTCACGGAAATCACCGCACCTACATTGTTGTCCCTGAATTTGTCAGCAGCGGCGGCAGCCTCGGCCACGCCTCCTATGGTGGTGTCAGCGATGACGCACTCCACAGGAGCACCGTCGCTGTACCTGAGTTTTTCCGAATACAGTTCCGCAACGCGGAGAGCCATACCCATTGTCATATCTTCGAGGGATTCGCGGATTCCTCCGCGACGCCCGTCGATGATCGGCCTGATACCGATTCTTGGATGTTTGTTCTGTGACATATATAATAATTGATTTTATGGTCCTTTTCGTTAATTCTGCATTGTCGTCCAGCCGAGATTCTGGACAAGCTCTCTCTTCTCGTGCTTGTCAATCTCTTTCTGCTCGACAGGGAAGAAGTAATGCTTAGGAGCCTCGAATACGCGGTCCTCAACCTTGATTCTCTTGTAGAACGCAGGGTCCTGCATGTGCTCGCCTTCCCAAATGTTCATGGAGTGGATTGGAACGCCCTGGGTCTCAGGTCCGTTGAGCCATCTTCTCACGTCGAAGAAGCGGTGTACCTCGAATGCGAGCTCGATTCTTCTCTCGTGCTTGATCTTGTCGCGCATCTGGTCCTGTGAGAGACCGCTCTCAAGCTCAGGAAGACCTGCCCTGGTCCTGATGGCATTGATGTACTGGTAGGCGTCAGCCGGTCCGTAGTACTCGTTGATTGCCTCTGCTGCATTGAGATAAATCTCGCCGAGACGGATATATACCCACATCATCTGAGGAGTGTACTGCCAAGGCACACGGCTTGGATAGTGGAGCTTCTTCATCAGGTAGCCGGTCTTGCAGTAGTCGGAACCTGCATTGTTCTTTCCGTCCATGCCCTTGAACCAGAACTCGTTGGTATGAGGCTCGGTCCAGTTGGAAGAACGGGTGGTCTTCCAGATTGATCCTGCGAAGTTGATGGATGCATAGAAGCGAGGCTCCCTGTGGGTGTACATGTTGGACACGCCTTTCTGCCAGCGGCCTTCGTATTCCTCCTCGGCGAATCCTTCCTCCACATAGCCGGACATCTTGTTGATGATCGGGGTGAGACCGTCATTGGTATAGCCGGTGATAGGTGTCGAGCCGTCTTCCATTTCATAGGCGTCAACCATCTCCTGGGTAGGATTGAGGATGGAGAAGCAGCCGAATGAAACAGGGTCGGAGCAGTTCAGCCAGTGGTCGTAAGTACCGATGTTCTTCGCCCAGAGAATCTCGTCGTTCCAGTTGTCATTGAAAATGTTCTGGTAGTTCTTCACAGGGTCGTCAGGATACTTGTTGTACAGAGAACGTCCGCTCTGCTTTGCAATATTGATGCACTCGATGGCGGCGTCTGCAGCAGTTTTCCATTTTTCTTTGTCATAAGTCTGGGAAAGCAGCGGGGTTCCGTCGATAGGGTCCTTGAGCTCTGCGAACATTGTAGCACCATTGTAAAGAGGTGATGCAATGTAGAGGAGGGCGCGGGACTTGAGTCCGAGGGCGGAAAGCCTCGTGGCACGTCCGGTATCGGTGGAAGGCCATTTGTCCATGTCGTAGAGAAGTTCGGCTGCCCTGTCGCAGTCAGCTGCGATGAATTTCACAACCTCGTCGGCAGGAGACCTCCTGACTGACATCATGTCCTCGCCCGGATCAAATGCATGATCGGTGATAGGAATGGCACCGTAGGCCCTGAAAGCGAGGAAATGGAACCATGCCCTGAGGAAATATGCCTCACCTTTCCATCTGCGCTTCTCTTCGTCGGCTGCAGGGCAGTTGTCCACGTTCTCGAGGAACATGTTCACCTTGCGGAGAGCCATGTAGGACTCTGACCACACCTGGGTGCGGGAGATGTCGGTAGGGTTCCATCCGCCGTTGTTAATCTGATGTCCGTAGGCTCCGCCGTATGCGCACTCCATCTCGTCACAGCCTGCGGTATAAGGGTTTCTCCATGCACCTCCGTCATCGGCCATGTTGGCCTCCGTAGGAGTCCATGAATAGGTATGTGTCAGGAAGTCACGGGTGTAGATACGATTGCTGAACACGTCTTTGATCGTAAGGTTCTCATCCGGAGCCTGGTCAAGGAATTTTTCACAAGATGCACTTGCAAGGACTATTGCGGCAAGCGCGAGTATTCTATTGATTTTCATATTCACTTAAATTAGAAGCCAACCTGGAGACCGAGAGTGAGTCCTCTCTGGGTCGGATAAGTACTTGCGCCAAGGTGATTGGACTCAGGGTCCACAATCTTGATGCCGTCGATGCAGAACAGGTTGTTTCCGTTCACAAACAGCCTGAGAGACTCGAGTTTGATCTTGGAGACAATCTTCTCCGGGAAATTGTAACCGAACTCGGCGGTCTTGAGCTTCAGGTAAGACGCATCGTGGAGATAGAGCGTACTGATCTGGTAGTTGTTGGAAGATGTACCGTTGTGTACAACCGGATATTTGGCGTTGGTATTGTCTGCTCCCGGAATGAAGCGGTGGTCATAGTACTCACGCATTACATTGTATCCAGGATAGTCAAGCTTGAACGGCCACATACTCTCCGCGTCGAGAAGGATGCTGGTGTTGGATGCTCCGGTGAAGTTGAGCGAGAGATCGAATCCCTTGTAAGCGAAAGTGAAGCCGATACCGAACATGAGCCTAGGGTCTCTCGGATTGCCGATGAATGTACGGTCGTATGCGTTGATGACGCCGTCATTGTTCAGGTCCTTGTACTTGATGTCGCCCACTGTATAAGAACCGAGCTCCTGCTTAGGGCTGTTGTCGATTTCCTCCTGTGACTGGAAGAGTCCGAGAGCAACATAGCCGAGAGGAATTCCGGAGGAGACGCCCCTGGTATTCTGGTAGTCATACACTGCCTTTGCGGAGTCATCCTCGATCACGGTGTTCTTCGCATAAGTGAAATTACCGCGAACAGAGTAGAAGAATCCTCTCTTGGTGGTGTTGGTGAACTCGATCTGTCCGTCCACACCGCGGTTCTTCATGATACCGAGGTTTGCCCAAGGAGTATCGCCCCATGCTGCACCCATGATGTCAGGAATCTGTGCCCTCTTGAGGAGAATCTGGTCACGGTACTCGTAGAAGTAGTCGGCTGAGAGTTTGATCTTCCTGTCAAGGAACTCGATGTCGAGACCTACGTCAGTCTTGTGGGAAACCTCCCATGTAGCGTTAGGCGCACCCATCTGGAGCTCGGCCATACCGTTGTAGAGGTTCTGGGAGTCTCCGAAGCGGTAACCGTTGGCATTCTTGTTCACGGTGGACATATAGAAGAATCGGCTTCCTCCGACGGCGTCATTTCCGACGAGACCGTAAGAGCCCCTGATCTTCAAGTGATTGATCCAGCTTACATTCCAGAAGTTCTCCTCTGAAGGAACCCAACCGGCAGAAACTGCAGGGAAGAAACCGTAGCGCTTGCCCCTTGCGAAGTTCTCGGAACCGTTGTAACCGAAGTTCCACTCAACGAGATATCTCTGGGCGTAGTTGTAGGTGAGACGGCCTGACCATCCCTGACGGCGGTAAGGCAGGTTGGATGTGGAATTGCCTGCGGTGAGGTCCTTGTAGTCACGGCGGTTGAACATTGCCATCGCGCCTACGTTGTGGCGGTTGAATGTCCTGTTGTAATTCAATCTCACGTCATAGTAGTAAGCCCTGTTGGAGCCGTTGGATACGCCGTAGCCCATTGCGGTCTCCTCCTTGATGAGGTTGTATCTCTCCTCGCCAGTCTCAGGATCAGTTCCGAGATATTTCTTGATGAGAGGCTGCTTGTGGCGTGTGACGGAGTTGAAATAATAGTGATCGAACGAGAAGTTGGCCTCGACGTTGAGACCTTCGGTGATGAGGTTCGAGAGATCCCACTTGGCACCTACGGTTCCCTGTGTCGTGGAAATGAACTGCTTGGAGAAACCGCTGTTGGTAGCCATGATATATGGGCTGACCCACTCGTATGAGGTGTTTCCTCCTCCGAATGTTCCGTCAGGGTTCCTGAGCGGGAATGAAATCGGAGATGTCCTCTTCAGGGTATAGAATATATTACTAGCAGATGTACCCGGATATGTCTTGTCCTGGATAATCTCGGCAAGACCGAGGGAGAGGGTGAAGGACTTGGTAAGGTTGATATCCACGTTGGAGCGGAAGTTATATCTCTGGGAAAGGGAGTTGGTCCTGTAATCATAGGTAGGATCTTCCTTGTAGAGACCGCTCTGGGATGTGAAGCCCACGCTTACATAATATCTTACGGTCTCGTTACCGCCGGTCACTGACAATGTGTTCATTGACTGGAAGGCGTTCTTCTTGAGGACTTCGTCGGTCCAGTCCACATTCGGATAGTTGTAAGGGTCGGATCCGTCGCGGAATTTCTCAATCTCCTCGTCAGCCCAAGGGAGGGTCACGCCGCCAGTGATGCAGGCCTCGTTCATGAGGTTTGCGAACTCATAGCCCTGGATGTAGTCAGGGAAGCGGAGACCGTGAAGCTGTGTGGCTTCCATCCTGAATGTAATCTTCGGACGTCCCACCTCACCTTTCTTGGTGTTGATGAGGATAACGCCGTTCGCACCGCGCATACCGTACACGGCAGTTGCGGAAGCGTCCTTGAGGATGGAGAATGAGGCAATCTCCTCTGTATTTATAAGGTTGATGTCACGCTCCACACCGTCGACGAGCACGAGAGGTGATGCATTCACCCAGGTACCGAGGCCTCGGATGAGGATGGTGGCGCCGTCTGCACCCGGCTCACCGCTGCTCTGCCTGGTGATGACACCCGGCATGACTCCGCCCAGCGCATTGGAAAGGGACGGGGCTGCGGACTGATCGAGGATCTTGGTATCGACGGTCGTGAGAGAACCGGTGATGGTGGCCTTTTTCTGGGTACCGTAGCCGACTACCACAGCGTCCTGGAGAGACTCCACGTCAGGTTCGAGGGCGAAATTGTGTATCGCCTTGTTCGCGATGTTCATCTCAATCTGCTTGTATCCGATGGCAGATACGATGAGGATACCCTTGGGGTCAGTGACAGTGATGGAATAGTTTCCGTCAAGGTCAGTCACTGTTCCAAGGTTTGATGCTTTCATCATGACGCCGGCGCCGATCACAGGCTCCTTGGTCTCTGCGTCAATGACGGTTCCAGTGATTTTGAATGTTGGTTTCTGCGCAAACGACTGTTGCGGAAGGATGAACATCAATAATGCGATGACTGAGCTCAGAAGAATACCGGTCCTCCTGACAGCCTTCACGGTTCTTTCGCATAATTGTTCCATAGAATAATGTTTGAATAATTGATAATGTTGTTCTATTGGCTAAATTGATTTAGCATTTTGGGCAAAAATACCCGTTTTCATGTTTTATTAGTCGTTTTTTCTTTTTTGTAATGAAAATTTAGTGTTAAACTATGAGTTTTGTCTTCAAATTGCGCCTCAAAGTAACTACTAATATTTGAATTATGCAACAGTTTGGGGACAAAATCGTGATTTTTCATAGCAAATGCTTGTATTTTAGCTATAGAAACGTTACATTTGCAAAAACAATTTAGCGTGGCAGGCGAGAAAAAAAAGAATATATCTATCAAAGATATAGCTAAAGAGGCGGGGGTTTCCCCATCTCTGGTTTCTTTTGTTCTCAACGGAAAGCAGAAGCAATATCGCGTCAGCGACCAGATGGCGGACAAGATCCGGGATGTCGCGAAACGCATGGACTACAGGCCTAACGGATTTGCGAAAAGTCTCAGGGACGGAACGAGCCACACTATCGGAGTTATCGTTTCCGATATTGCCAACCCGTTCTTCGCAAACATGGTGAAGAGCATCGAGACAACCGCGGAGAAATCCGGCTACATGGCTCTGTTCGCAAGTTCCGACGAGAAGGCATCGAAGCTCGCCGACCTCACACGCAAAATGCTCCTTAAAGAAGTTGACGGAATGATCCTGGTGCCTTGCGAAGGCTCCGCGGCCACGGTGAAGATGCTCGCGGAAAAAGGCATTCCGCTCGTGCTCCTGGACCGCTACATACCGGATTTCCGGACCAATTATGTGTGCCTGAACAACAGGAAAGCCGCTTTTGACGCCACCGGACACCTGCTCAAGAAAGGATACAAGCGCATTTCCATGGTCAGCTATGACCTGGAACTGAGTAACATGCAAGACCGTATCGCAGGCTACAAGGAGGCCATGACGAAAGCCGGCCTCAAGAACGAAATCAGCATCCAATACGTTGACCTCATGTCTCTCGAGAAAAGTTGCGGGAAAGCTGTATATAATATAAAGGAATCAGACTCGGATGCGATAATTTTCGCGACCAACTCGATTGCAGTACAGTGTCTTAAGCATATCTGCGATTTGGGAATCCGTATACCTGAAGACCTCGGTGTCATCTGCTTCGACGGAGGCAGCGAGTTCGATTTCTTCTATGCACCCCTCACATATATATCCCAGCCTATCGAAAGAATGGCCAAGAAATCCGTGGAGATTCTGCTGGAACTCATAGAGTCCAACGACGGTCTCACCCTCCAGGTGGAAGCGGAAGGTTCCCTGATCGAGCAGTCCTCCACCAAATGAATTTTTTTAGAACCCTGTTAAATTGATTTAGCATAATTTTTCATGATTTGTCATCAGATTGCAAAACTTTAATCCAAACGAAAATGAAAACCAGAAGAATTATCACAACAATCCTCGGTGGCCTCTGCGCCATCGCTGCAATTGCACAGAACAACACTTTCAACGGCCTTGACATGAATCTCGGCAACCTCTCGAGACTGTCCAACGCCGAAACACGCTCGATCTCTCCGGAAAACTTCACTGGCGAAAAAGGCAAAGGAGCCACTGCAGTTCCGAAGCTGCCTAACACAAGGAACGAGAACAACGCATCTTGGGCTGCTCGCGACCTCGGTGAAGGCTGGAAGGTCAATCCGTTCATAATCATTAACTCAGGCGAAACCGTGACTATCGCCGAAATGGAGCAGGCGGCTTTGTTGGCAGAAGCGAAAGCGAATAGGAAGCGGTAATCAAAATCCACGATGGAAGAGGTGCAGACATGGAGGATAAC
>SFNZ01000119.1 GCA_004552615.1 Bacteroidales bacterium
TGAAAAAGCCGGAATGGCATTGGTCAGCAGCACCGATGTGCAGACGGCGATAATTAGCAGTGATTTCTTCATCGTCTTGAATTTTTTGTAAAATTAATGATAAAATTTAATAAAATACAATCCCGCTTCCGGAATTACTTAACGCAATTTGGTTTTTTTATTTAATTTTGTGAAGAATTCAAACCTGGCCATGAAGGAGAAAGAACAGCTGAAGAAAATCAAAGAAGGTGACAGACAGGCATTTGACGATTTCTGTCGGGACAAATTGCCTATGCTTCTGTCATACGCCGGCATTTTCCTCAAGAATGAATGGGCCGAAGACGTGGTACAGGACGTGCTGTTCGGATTCTGGCAGAACAGGGAAAGCATCGATGTAAGCCAGGCTCCCAGGAATTATCTTCTCCGTTCGGTCTACAACCGCTCCCTGAACTATCTGAAGAAAGAAGGCCTTGCTATGGAATACCGCAAATGGAACGATGCAAGGATATCCCTTCTCGGCATGGAAGGAGCTGACCCTGACAGAAACCCCGTCATCAGGAAAATGTACGACGCCGACCTGAGGGAACTTATATCTTCGGCAATGGACAGTCTCCCGCCAAAATGCCGGGAGGTCTTCGAAATGAGCTATATAGCGCTCGAATCCAACAAGGACATCGCACGCCGGCTCGACATTTCCGTAAAGACGGTGGAAAGCCATATCTACAACGCCCTCAAGATTCTCAGAAAGGCATTGTCCGCGGAAAAGGCCCTTGTATTCTTCACCATCCTGCCTTTCCTCAACAATTTCTGAATTTTCTTCTAAGTATTTTCCGGCCTTCGGTTGTATCTATATTGTAAAATTGACAATATGGACACTTCTGAAAACACAAACGGAACCCTCGGCAGAATCGAAACCATTATCTTGAAATGGATTGACGGGACATCTGACGAGAACCAGAACCGCGAACTGCTTCATTGGCTTGAAAGCTCAATGGAGAACAGGGAGCATTTCGCTTCTATAATCATAGCCCGCAAGGCAGCTGCAACTGCGACATCCGCAGATACGGGGCCGGTCAGGGAACGCATCATCGCGAGAATCAACGCCAGAATCGATGCAGAAAAGGAAAACGCCGGGAAGAAGAAGCGCAGATTCCTGCGCCCAGCAATATTCGCGGCCGTTGCAGCGGCTGCATCTGCCGCACTTCTGTTCCTTCCGCTCAGACAATTCATGCATTCCGGCGCTGATACGGACAATTTCATAAGTTGTACAAACGGAAGCAGCGACATTTCCGCAATACTCCTCGGTGACAGCACCAAAGTCTGGCTGGGTCCCGGATCTTCCATGGATTATGACGTGGAGGGAGAGCAAAGGACCGTGTTGCTGAAAGGCAATGCCTATTTCGATGTCCACAAAGACAGCCTGAGGCCCTTCATTGTCAGGGCCGGAGGCCTGGATGTGCGCGTGCTCGGAACCTCCTTCTGTGTAGAATCCGACGAAATTGCCGGCAAGGTCTCAGTCGTGCTTGAAAGAGGTTCGGTTAGGCTGCAGACTCCTGACGGAATAAGCCTCGTCCGCCTCGTCCCTGACCAGAAGGCTGAATTCGAGACAGCTACAGGAGATGTATCCGTCGCACCCGTCAATGCCGCCCCGTTCATCGTCCGGCATTATAACAACATAACACTGGAGCAGGTGAACATCAATGAGATACTCTTCCATATCAACGAGATGTACGGCATACGGGCACATTGCACCGGGCATGCCGACACCACCATAAGATACAATCTCAGTTACCGCAGGACTGATTCCATCGGACAGGTACTGAAGATCGTAGAAGAACTCACCGGAACAGGGATAGAGACAAACTGAAAACCGACATTAAATTAATATAAACACTAACTGCTTATGAGACAATCCATTTTATCAAGGCTCGGAATCCTGGCCGCATGTCTCGCTGCAGCATTGTCCACCGGACAACCAGCCGCGGCGCAACAGGCAGATCCCGGAAAAAGCTATGACATAAGCCTCAGTATCAAAGGCGCCACTGTCAAGAGCTTCGCAGACGCATTCACCCAGAAGACCGGTGTGCTGTTCTCCTACGAGTCGGCACTTTCGCAGAAAAAGATGGGCGACATAAAAATCAACGTCAAAGGGGCTACTCTCTCTGCAATCCTGGACGACGTCTTCGGACGCCAGACTTCAGGATTCGCCTACAAGCTGCTGAGCAGCACCGTGGTGATCACATACGACCAGGCCAAGGATAAGGCTGCCTCCACGGTGACAGTATCCGGAACGGTGACGGACACTGACGGCATTCCCCTTCCCGGAGCCGGAGTATTCGTAAAAGGCACCAACAAAGGCGTGGTAACATCTTCGGACGGCAAGTATTCCCTGAACGCGAAATCAGATGAGATTCTAGTATTCTCCTTCATGGGATTCACAAGCAGGGAGGAGAACGTGAACGGCAGGGCCGTCATAAACGCCACACTCCGTGAGGATGCCAACATCCTGGACGACGTGGTAGTGGTAGGTTACGGTACACAGTCAAGGAAATCCCTGACCACCGCCATTTCCAAAGTTGACGGCAGCAAACTTTATGCAGCCCCTGTATCCACCATCGGAGACGCCCTCAAGGGGAAGGTCCCGGGACTCAGGGTAGCCACCAACAATACAATATCCGGAAACGCGCCCCGGTTCCTCATCCGAGGCGGTTCCTCCATCACCCTCAGCAATGACCCGATCGTCATCGTGGACGGCGTGGCGAGAGACATGGATGATCTGAACACTAACGATATAGAGTCAATCGAGGTATTGAAAGACGCTGCTTCTGCCGGAATCTACGGAGCGAGGGCATCAAACGGCGTCATCCTCGTGACCACCAAGAAAGGCAATTCATTCGAGAACCCGAGCGTCACATTCGACGCCCAGGTCGGATGGTCCTCCCCTTCCCGCAAATGGGATCTGATGAATTCGAGGGAATTCCTGTCATTCGTAAGACCGGCGATAGCTCAAGGCCCCAACGGTCAGGTAATCCTCAACGGGGCCAATGCAGCAGGAACAGGCAACAAGGACACTGACATTTTCTCCACCAAATACCTGGACAAGGGGGAGGAAATCCCGGAAGGTTACCAATGGATGTACGATCCTGTGGACCCGACCAAGGTCATTATCTTCACCGACACTGACTGGCAGAGCAAATGGTTCACCAATGCGCTGTGGCACAAGGAGTACGTAGGAGTCAACGGAGGCAGCAAAAACATGAAATACGCCGCTTCGGTGAGCTATCTCCAGGATGACGGAATGGTGGCCATGAGCGGATACAAACTGTTCACAATGCACGGTAACACCTCGTTCAACATTACCCGCAGCCTCACTGCCTCCACGACATTCGACTTCTCGCGTTCGAAGAAGAACCCGCTGACCAGCAACTATTTCAATGCCATAGGACGCGGACTTATGATGGACCCTACCCACAAGGAGTATTTCGAGGACGGACGATGGGCCACCGGAGGTACCAACAAGAACCAGCAGACGGCATCGTTCTATGAAGCATTCTACGACAGGGAGATGCTGGCCTATCCGGAGGTCACCGGCGACCTTGTGGATCTTTCCTCCAACAACGCGACCTGGACGAACCAGTACAATTTCATCTCCACCTATCTTGCCATGCAGGGCATTGACCT
>SFNZ01000120.1 GCA_004552615.1 Bacteroidales bacterium
AATCAGAAGAATTATGGCAAAGAAAGCTAAAGGAAACAGGGTGCAGGTCATCCTGGAGTGCACTGAGCAGAAGCAGAGCGGTGTCCCTGGAATGTCCAGGTATATCACCACCAAGAACAAGAAGAACACCCCGGACCGTCTTGAGCGTATGAAATACAACCCATACCTCCACAAGGTGACTCTTCATCGTGAGATCAAATAATTAAGGAGAACGATATATGGCAAAGAAAGCAGTCGCAACCTTCGCAGCCAAGGCTGGCGCAAGAAGCATTGTAAAGTGCATCCGTATGGACAAATCTCCGAAGACAGGTGCTTATGTCTTTGTTGAGCGTTTCGTGGATGCAGGTAAGGAGAAAGAGTTCTTCGAGAAGAAATAACATCTGAAAGGATAGTAGAATATTGAGCGGATGACCGGTAATAATGCCTGAGTCGTCCGCTCTTGTTTTGCATTGTTGCCAATGACGCAAATATCAAAGATTTTGATTATATTTGTCAGATTAAAAAATCAATTGTAGACCATGGGCATTTTTGACAAAGGAGTGAAAAAGACCAACGAAGGATTTTTCAAGAGGCTTTCCAGGGCGATAGCCGGAAAATCCCGCGTAGATGATGATGTTCTGGATGCCATTGAGGAGGCTCTCGTGTCTTCTGACATGGGTGTTGACACGACCTTGAAAATCATCGAGAATCTTGAGGAGCGGGTTGAGCATGACAAGTACATGTCAATGGGTGAACTCGTCGGGATGCTCAGGGAGGAGATTGCCGCCCTGCTGGATGTTGAGGATTCAGGGCAGGAGGAGTCGGGCTCATTGCCTTTCGATTTCTCCAAAAAACCTTTGGTCATCCTCGTGGTCGGAGTGAACGGAGTCGGCAAGACCACCACCATAGGAAAACTCGCTTCAAGGCTCAAGTCTGAAGGGAAGAGTGTGATTCTCGGTGCGGCAGACACGTTCAGGGCTGCCGCAGTGGAACAGCTCCAGATATGGGCTGACCGTGCCGGAGTGGGAATTGTAAAGCAGTCCATGGGCTCGGATCCGGCTTCAGTGGCCTATGACTCGGTAAGTGCTGCAGTGGCAAGGAAGGCGGATGTGGTCATTATCGACACTGCCGGACGTCTTCACAACCGTATCAACCTGATGAATGAGTTGACCAAGATAAGGAACGTCATCAGGAAGGTCGTTCCGGATGCCCCGCACGAGGTGCTGCTGGTACTGGACGGCTCGACTGGCCAGAATGCCTACCAGCAGGCGAAGGAGTTCGCCAAGGCTACGGACATCACGTCCATGGCAGTCACCAAACTGGACGGCTCTGCCAAGGGCGGTGTCGTGATAGGAATAGTGGACCAGATGAAGATACCTATCAAGTTCATCGGGATAGGAGAGGGGATAGACGACCTCAAGGTCTTCGACAAGAAGGAGTTCGCAGCCTCGCTCTTCAATCCGGAGGATCTGGACAAATAATCGATTGGAAAATAAATTGTTATAAAATATGAAACTGTCTTATAGCTGGTTAAAGGAATATCTGGAGTGCGACCTGGCGCCGCAGCAGATTGCAGACGCTATGACTTCCATCGGAATCGAGGTGGATTCAGTGTCGGAGGAAGAGGAAATACCTGGCGGACTTGCCGGAGTGGTGGTCGCCGAGGTGAAGGAATGTGAGGTGCATCCGAATTCGGACCATCTTCATATCACCAAGGTGGATGACGGCAGCGGCGAGCTTCTCAATGTCGTGTGTGGTGCCCCTAATGTGGCTGCCGGCCAGAAAGTTCTCTTCGCGAGAGTCGGCTCAGTCCTTCCCGGTGACTTCAAGATAAAGAAATCCAAGATCCGCGGAGTGGAGTCTCTCGGAATGATTTGCGCGGAAGACGAACTCGGAATCGGCAATGACCATTCAGGAATCAAGGTTCTTCCGGCAGATGCCCCGGTGGGAACTTCCGCCAAGGAATATCTCCATCTCAAGTCAGATGCCGTGATAGAATACGAGATTACGGCCAACAGGGTGGATGCCGCATCCCACATCGGAGTCGCACGCGACCTCTATGCCTATCTCAGGCTGAACAATATTCCTTGCTCGTTCTCCTATCCTGACGTGAGCGCGTTCAAGGAGGGTGAAGGAGAAGCAATCCCTGTAGATGTTCTCAATGTGGATGGCGCTCCTGAATATCAGGGAATTACAATTCGTGATGTGAAGGTGGGCCCGTCTCCGGAATGGCTTCAGAAAAAGCTCTTTTCCATCGGCCTTCATCCTATCAACAATGTGGTGGATATTTCCAATTTCGTGCTTTTCGAGGTCGGACAGCCACTTCATACGTTCGATGCGGACAAGATTTCCGGTGGCCGCGTCATAGTGCGCAGGGCAGGTGAAGGTGAGAAGATTGTCACTCTCGACGGAGTTGAGAGAACACTTCATGCCAATGACATGGTGATTGCCGACCAGAACGGCCCTATGTGCATTGCCGGTGTGTTCGGCGGTGTTGATTCAGGCGTGACCGGGAATACAGTCAATGTTTTCCTTGAGAGCGCTTACTTCGATCCGGGTTCCATCCGCAAGACTTCCAAGACTCACGGACTACAGACCGATGCTTCATTCCGTTACGAGAGAGGGGCTGACCCGGGAATCATCCCGTTTGCCGCAAAGCGTGCCGCCCTCCTCATCCAGGAACTTGCAGGCGGAAGAATCGAGGGCAAGGTACAGGTTTCTTACCCTGAACCTATTGAGAAGAAGGTCATTGACCTCGACTATGACAGGATTGAAAAATTCATCGGCAAGAAGATCGGCCATGATGTCATTGAGAATATCCTGACCTGGCTCTCATACGATTTCATCGAGAGGCGTGCTGACGAGCAGGGAAATCCTGCCGGTGCCAGGGTGGCCGCTCCGTCCTATATGATTGACGTATATCGCGAGTGCGACGTCGTGGAGGAGATCCTGAGAATCTACAGCTACAACAATATCGAGCTTCCACAGCACATGAAGATGTCCGTCGGGACCACTCCGGTCCCGGATCCTGAAGCAGTCCGCAATTATATTTCCAATTTCCTGGCTGCCAACGGCTTCGCGGAGACAATGAACAATTCGCTCACCAGGAGCGCATACTATACCGGCCTCCAGACATTCCCTGAGGAGCGTTGCGTGAGAATCGTGAACCCTCTCAGTGCTGACCTGAACGTGATGCGCCAGACCTTGATACTGAACGGCCTGGAGGTGATAGCTTACAATCTCAACCGTCAGATATCGTCCCTGAAGACATTCGAATACGGTTCTGTATATCAGCGCCTTCCGGAGACTGACGGCAAGACTCTCGAGTCATACGAGGAGCATCAGTGCTTCGCCCTCTTCATTTCCGGCACTTCGGCAAAATCCTGGAGGAGTGGAGGACAGAAGAGCAGCTACTTCGAACTGAAAGGATATCTCGAACTCCTTCTGAAACGCTACGGGGCAGATATCTATTCGCTTGAGACCCAGGCCGCTCCTGCGGATATTTTCGCGGAGGGAATTGTCTATAAACTTCCTGGTACTCATGAGACTCTCGCCACCATCGGAACAGTGCTTCCGGCATTGGCCCGCAAGTTCGATGTGCGCCAGCCTGTGTTCGCTGCCGAAATCTGCTGGCAGACTCTCCTGAAACTCGCTGCGAGAGTGAAGGTGAAGTTCCAG